>CAIKAS010000140.1 GCA_903825445.1 uncultured Acidobacteriia bacterium | reverse complement strand
GAGGCGGAGAAGCTCCTCACCGAACGTGGTCAGACCAGCTATAAGGTCGGCCGTCTCGGCGATATTCCGGCCGGCGAGATCATCTCCTTTTACAAGAACGGTGAATTCGTCGACCTTTGCGCGGGCACCCACGTCCGCTACTCGTCTCAGGTCAAGGCGTTCAAACTTCTCCACGTCGCCGGCGCCTATCATCGTGGTAATGAGAAGAACAAGCAGCTGCAGCGTATCTACGGAACCGCCTACGCTACCAAGGATGAACTCGAACAATCGCTGGCCCGGGCCGAAGAGGCCAAGAAGCGCGACCACCGTAAACTCGGCAAGGAACTGAAGTTATTCCACATCGACGAAAAGGTAGGCCAGGGTCTTATCCTCTGGACGCCGAATGGCGCCGTCGTCCGCCAGGAACTTCAGAACTTTATTTCCGAGCGTCTTTTCCAGACCGGCTATAAACAGGTCTTCACTCCCCATATCGGCAACCTCGACCTCTATCGCACCTCGGGTCACTTCCCTTATTACAAGGACGCCCAATTTCCGCCCATCGTGGAGCGCGAAGCGCTCGAGATGCTCGCGAAGGAAGGCTGCGGTTGCGGTGAACTCACCAATCGCCTCGCCGACGGCACGGTACAGGGGTTTCTGCTGAAGCCGATGAACTGCCCGCACCACATCCGTATTTTTGCTTCGCAGCCGCATTCTTACCGCGATCTGCCCGTGCGCCTGGCCGAATTCGGCACGGTTTACCGCTGGGAACAATCGGGTGAATTGAACGGGATGACCCGCGTCCGCGGCTTCACTCAGGATGACGCCCATTTATTCTGCACCGAAGACCAAGTCCTGCCGGAAGTGCTCGGCTGTCTCGAATTGGTGAAGGTCGTCTTGAAGACCCTTGGCTTGAATGATTATCGCGTTCGGGTCGGCCTGCGTGATCCGGATTCAAAGAAATACACCGGCACGACCGAGAACTGGGATAAGGCCGAGGCCGCTTGCCGTGCCGCCGCCGCCACCCTGGACGTCGCTTTCTCCGAGGAGCCGGGTGAGGCCGCATTTTATGGACCCAAGATCGACTTCGTCGTTCGCGATGTGATCGGTCGAGAATGGCAGTTAGGCACGGTGCAGGTAGATTTCAATCTGCCCGAGCGTTTCGAGCTGACCTACAACGGCGCTGACAACAAGCCGCACCGACCCGTGATGATCCATCGCGCACCGTTCGGCTCGATGGAACGCTTCGTCGGTATCCTGATTGAGCACTTCGCGGGCGATTTCCCGACTTGGCTTTCGCCTGAGCAGGTCCGCCTGATCCCGCTCATTGACGACCTCAACGCCGATTGCGAAGCGATGGCCGAGATCCTTAAGGTGGCTAAGATCCGCTGTAGCGTCGACGGTTCGTCCGATAAGTTGGGGGCCAAGATTCGCCGGGCCGAGATGTCTAAGGTCCCGCACATGCTGGTGGTGGGCGCCAAGGAAAAGGAAGCTGGCCTAGTTAACGTTCGCTCCCGGGCGGATAAGTCTTTCGAGGGTAATCGCACCTTGGCGGAATTCGTCGCCTTGGTTTCGGCTGAAGTTGCCGAACGTCGCCTGAAGGCCCATGTGCCGACGCCGCCCGCTGCCGCCCCGTCCGCCCCACAGGCTTAAGGTTTGTCACCGATTTTTAACGGTCCTTCCGGCAACAACTGTTGCTCGGGGGGATCTTTTGAGCCTATACCCGTGGGATGAACCCGCCCCGTTCCCCTTCG
>CAIKAS010000139.1 GCA_903825445.1 uncultured Acidobacteriia bacterium | reverse complement strand
TAAAAAAATCGGCCGGCGGCTGCCCCTGAGCCAGCGGCGTCAGAGCGACAATACAGAAGGCGGCGATGTAACGCATGGGACGAGGGTAGCAGGTTTTCTCGAACTGGCAGCTGAGTTGCAAATGATTTGAGTTACGTATGACGCTCAAGAATGCTGCGTTTCTCGCTTTGGTGGGTATGGCGATGTTGACCGTCCTTATCCGGGATTTCCGTTTTGGCATCCGGCACCATGCCAGTATACAGCAAGTCGCCTACCTTCGATCCTTCGGGATCGGTTTTTCCTCGGCGGGAGCCGTTTTCGCCTCCCCAAGATGCAGGTTTCGCGTGGCGCAAAAACCCATAACCGGGAAGCTCCGTCTTTTCAGCGCATTTCACAAACACCTCTCCGAGCCTCACCCTTTGGTTGCATAAGTTTCGCCTGCCTTTCGCCTCCCTTTACCCGCTCGCCACCGCCAGCGCGTCAATCCGCCGGACCATGCTCCCAAACAGCCGCCGCGTCAGGTGGCTTTCGGCCAGCGTCAACCAGTAGTACCGGGCGTGCTTGACCAGCCTGCCGCCGGTCTTCACCAGCCGTTGCTGCAAGCTGGTCAGCGACCAGTTCTCGATCTTCTTCGGCAGCGCCAGTCGCCGCCACAGGTTCCCCAGGTTGTAGGCGATCAGACTCAGCCATAGCCGCACTTCATTCGACCGGAATCGATGACAACTCAGCCGCGTCATCTTCACCGCCTGCTTGCCTTCCTTGATCCACTGCTCCGCCGTTCCGCGCTTGTTGTAGAACCGCACCACCGCCCGGCTGTCAGTCGCCAGGTTGGTCACGATAAAACCCACGCGAGGGAACAGTTCCCCGAAGTGGAACTCGACCTTGGCCACCACCCGCCGCGCCGTTTTCCAACTCGCCGCCTGATACAGAAAGCCTTTGTACCAGACCACCGGCTTATGGCTCGGCCTTCCCACTGGCCGCGTCAGCAGTTCGCTGATGTCCCGCTCCAGATTTTCATTGGCCGGAATGCGGATGGCATACTTCACGCCCCGCTCTTCCAGCGCCTCGTAGATCTCCGGCTTGGCGAAGGCGGCGTCCGCGCGAAACACAACTTCCTTGCCCAGCTTCTGCTGCCGCTCGATCTCGGGCGCCAGCAGTTCCTCCCAGTCGTCGGCACTGTGCACATTGCCCGGCCGCAGCTTTGCCGCCAGGCAGTCCCCTTCCCGGTTGAACAGCAACAGCGGGTGATAGCAGGTGGACTCGAAGTGGCCGTTGTAGGCGCTGTTTTCCTGCTGGCCATACACCGGGATTTCGGTTGAGTCCATATCCAGCACGATCCGCTGCGGGGAATCCAGGGCTTCCGCCCTGGCGATCAGTTCGCGGTTGATGCGGGCCAAGCTGCCGAAGTTCTCTTCCTCGGCCAGCATCTCGGTCTCAAACGTCTGCAAGCGGGAAGTGAGCGCCGCGCCACGATCCCAGGTCTTCTCCGAACCGATTAGCCGGAACGTCGGGTCTTGTGCGAGCCGTTCGGCGTCGTTAACATCCTCATAGCCCGCGATGCGGCTGTAGACGGACTGCCGGAACAGATCGGCCAGCGGGAGCTGGGTGTTCTTTCCTTTCCGTGAATCGCTCAAGTGCTCGGCGATGAGTTCGCCCAAGCCCAAACGTTCGTCCAGTTCGCGGACCAGAATGAGACCGCCGTCCGAAGTGATGCGCGATCCCTGAAAATCGATCTTCAGCGCAGCGTTGAACGAGAGCTGGAATGGCTGATTTTGTTTCTCACCCATTGGGTGTTGACCTCCGACGTGTCATCATCGCGTTGAAACCCGCATGAAATAAAGGCGTCGCAAGCCATCAAGAGGTTATCCGTAACTGCTCAAAATGGAAATGGGGGCTTAGATCGGCGCCGAGCACGCGCCGTCGTGCGAAGTCTCGTGCTCAGTCCGCCGTCCATTCTCAGCACCTCGATCCCGGACGAACCGCGCCAACGGGCAGGAGGAAAATAGTCTTGGAACGCTCTGGCGGACTAATCGCCGCGACCTGGGCTGCCTTGACCGCGTGCAGGACGGCGCAAGATTCCGCACCCCTTCCAACTGTCAGTTATTTTGCGCTACATTCGTCTTGTCGGCGATCCGCATTAGCTTTTTGAGCGGCGAACAGAGTCTTCGCTATTTGTCCGAGAGCAGGGTGGCACCATCGACACGCGGTACTTTGAGTTTTGAAAGGAGATAAGATGACGACGAATACCACGAAAATCGCGATAGCGAAGGACTATCTTGCTTTGACCAAGCCGCGCGTCACGTGGCTCATCGTAGTTACAACGGCGGTTGGTTATTTCTTTGGCGCAAAGCATGGGCCGTGGCATGGGGCGACGATTTTGCGCCTGGCGCATACACTGACTGGGACGGCATTGCTGGCGTCGGCGACCGCTGTGCTGAACGAGTGGTATGAACGGGAATCCGACGCCAAAATGCGCCGTACCTCCCGCCGGCCCCTTCCGGCCGGAAGGATTGAGCCGGTCTGCGCTCTCATTTTCGGCATTGTATTGGCAGTGCTTGGCGCGGCAGAGTTGGCCTGGGCCGTCAATCTGCGAACTACGATCATTGGTTCTACGACCATAGCCGCCTATCTCTTCGTATATACGCCGCTGAAACGGTACTCCCCGCTCTCTACAATTGCAGCGGCATTTGCGGGTGCTATGCCTCCGCTGATCGGGTACGCGGCGGCAAACGGAAGCTTGAGCGTGGAAGCATG
>CAIKAS010000138.1 GCA_903825445.1 uncultured Acidobacteriia bacterium | reverse complement strand
TGTGCGGATCCAGGCCGCTGGCGGAAGCGGTGACCAGATCCGCCGGAAGGGGTCCGGAGTAATCCGGGTTGTCCTTCCGAAATTTGTCGATCGAGGCTTTCACGCGATCAACGAGTTTCTGACTGGTCGGGCCATAGTTTGATCCGCCCGACGCTGTGGGGTCATAGCCATCATTGCCGGCCGCCGAAGGGCGCGGCTGGAAGTACTCGGGTTTTGAGAAATTCTGGCCGATGAGCTCTGAGCCAACTACTTTGCCGTTTACGGTGACAAGGCTGCCGTTAGCCTGGTGCGGAAAAAGCATCTGGCTGATGCCCGTGATCGTGAGGGGATAAATCACTCCCAGCAGGAGCGTCAGGAATAACTTGAGTCGAAGTCCGGGTAATATCTGTTGCCACATAAAGTAACCTCCTAGGCGAGACGGAACATCACTAGTAACTGGTCAATGAGCCAAATGCCGGGGAAGGGCGCGATCAACCCGCCGACGCCGTAGATCAGTAAGTTGCGGCGAAGCAGGCTGGCAGCATCGAGCGGCCGGTATTTCACTCCCCGCAAAGCGAGCGGTACGAGTGCAATGATAATCAGCGCATTAAATATGACAGCCGACAGGACCGCGCTTTGGGGTGTGTGCAGGCCCATAATATTCAGGCGCGCCAGCACCGGGTACGTCGGGATGAACATCGCCGGAATAATGGCGAAGTACTTGGCGACGTCATTCGCGATCGAGAACGTGGTCAGTGCGCCACGCGTGATCAAAAGCTGCTTGCCAATTGCGACAACTTCGATCAGCTTGGTCGGATTGCTGTCGAGATCCACCATGTTGCCGGCTTCCTTCGCCGCCATGGTGCCGGTATTCATTGCGAGGCCGACGTCGGCTTGCGCGAGCGCGGGCGCGTCATTCGTGCCATCGCCGGTCATCGCCACCAATCGGCCGGCGGACTGCTCTTTCTTGATGTAGTCGAGCTTGTCTTTCGGCGTAGCCTGGGCGAGGAAATCGTCCACGCCAGCTTCGGCCGCAATAGCCGCCGCTGTCAGCGGGTTATCGCCGGTGATCATGATGGTTCGGATACCCATCCGCCGTAACTGCGCGATGCGCTCGCTCATTCCGCCCTTGACGATGTCCTTCAGGTGGATAACGCCCAGCAAACGACCCCCGTTAGCCACCGCCAGCGGAGTGCCGCCGCTGCGCGATATACGGTCGCTCATCTCCTGAAAATCGGGAGGGACGGCCCCACCGTGTTCGCGAACGAAATTGCAGATCGCCTCTGTGGCGCCTTTGCGGAACTGTTTGCCTTCAAAATCCACACCGCTCATGCGCGTGTACGCGGAGAACGGGATAAAAGTGGCTTCGTGCTCGGGAATGTGCCGGCCACGGAGCCCGTACTTCTCTTTTGCCAGTACGACAACCGATCGGCCTTCCGGTGTTTCATCGGCCAGACTCGACAACTGCGCCGCGTCGGCCAGTTCTTCCGGGGCAACTCCGTTGACAGTCAGAAACTCGACGGCCTGACGGTTGCCCAGCGTGATGGTGCCGGTCTTATCGAGGAGCAGAGAATTCACGTCGCCAGCCGCTTCCACGGCCCGGCCGCTCATGGCAAGAACGTTGTGCTGCATCACGCGATCCATGCCCGCAATTCCGATGGCGGAAAGCAGGCCGCCAATCGTCGTCGGTATCAGGCAAACCAGCAGCGATATCAACACCGCGACGCTCGGCACCGAACCTGCGCCGGTCTGTGCGACGGCGAATACCGAGTACGGCTGCAGAGTGATCACGGCCAGAAGGAAAATCAGCGTCAGCCCGGCGATCAGAATGTTCAGCGCGATTTCATTCGGCGTTTTCTGCCGCTGCGCGCCTTCCACCAGCGCAATCATACGGTCCAGGAACGTTTCTCCAGGATTGGAGGTAATCTTGATCTTGATTTGATCGGACAGCACGCGCGTACCACCCGTAACAGCGCTGCGATCGCCGCCAGACTCCCGGATCACCGGCGCGCTCTCTCCCGTGATGACGGACTCGTCGACTGTGGCCACGCCGTCGATTACGTCGCCGTCCCCCGGGATCAGATCGCCGGCCTCGCAGATGACGACATCGCCGGCGCGCAACATGGAAGAACTGGTCTGTTCAATTCCACCCGAGGAAGTCACGCGCTTAGCCAGTGCGTCCGTCTTGGTCTTTCGCAGACTATCGGCCTGGGCCTTGCCGCGGGCTTCCGCCATCGCCTCGGCGAAATTGGCGAACAGCACCGTGAACCACAGCCAGAGCGAGATCTGAACGGAGAAGCCAATGCCATGGCCACCCACCATAATGTCGCGGATCAGCAGCACCGTTGTGAGCGCGGCGCCGACTTCCACCACAAACATCACCGGGTTCTTCAGCAGCGTAATGGGATTGAGCTTTACGAAAGACTGCCTGGTGGCCCGCCCTACGATTTGCGGGTCGAACAGCGGTCTCGCTCGGCCGAGTTTTTTGGGCATCAGCGAGGTCTCGTCTTCGCGTGGTGCGTTCTGCTGTGTTTCGGGATCTGAGATTTGCGTTGTCATCGAATTAGCTCCCCATCGGTACTGCGAGAACTACGGAAAACAATTTGCCGCTGTTCATGAGATAGTGCTCCACGATCGGTCCGAGAGCAATTGCCGGGAAGAAGGTCAGCGCTCCGACGATGATCACCGTTCCCACCAGCAATCCGACAAACAGCGGACCATGCGTGGGGAATGTCCCGGTGGTAGATGGCACCCTGCGTTTCGCTGCCAGGCTTCCGGCCGCCGCCAGCAGTGGAATCAGGAAAAGGAACCTGCCGATCAGTTGCGCCAGACCCAGCGTCAGGTTGTACCAGGGCGTATTCGCGTTGAGGCCTGCAAATGCGCTTCCGTTGTTACCGGTACTGCTGACATAGGCGTAGAGGATTTCACCGAAGCCGTGCGGACCGCCGTTATTCATATTCGCGATGGCTGCGCCCGGCGGATTCCAGTAGCCTTTCGCTGCAAACGGAATGACCGTGCTGATCGCGCTGAAGACAAGAATGCTGAAGGCCGTGGCGATGATGGCAAGCATAGCCATCTTCACTTCCTTCTGTTCGATCTTTTTGCCCAGATATTCCGGGGTCCTGCCCACCATCAATCCGGCGATGAAGACAGCCAGGATGCAATAGAGAAGAATCCCGTAGAGACCCGCGCCAACGCCGCCGAAGATTACCTCGCCGGTCATGATGTTAAAAAGCAGCACCAGCCCGCCAATGGGCGTAAAACTGTCATGCATGCTGTTAACAGCGCCACAACTGGCGTCGGTGGTGACGGTCGCGTAGAGCGCGGAGTTCGCAATGCCAAAGCGAACTTCTTTGCCTTCCATGTTGCCGCCCGCCTGCCCCGCTGTAGCGGCGCTTTGAATTCCCAGTTTCGTCAGGATTGGGTTTCCACTCTGCTCGAAGTGATAGGTAGCCAGCACGCCGGCCGCAAACATGACAGTAAAAGCGGCGAATACCGCCCAGCCCTGCCGATTGTCTTTCACCATGCTCCCGAAGGTCCACGTCAGCGCAGCAGGAATCACAAAGATCAGGAACATCTGCAGCAGATTGGCGAGCGGTGTCGGGTTCTCGAACGGATGTGCGGCGTTCGCGTTAAAAAATCCGCCACCGTTCGTCCCCAGCTGCTTAATTGCTTCCTGCGATGCCACCGGCCCCTGCGCGATGACCTGCTTTGCGCCTTCTACTGTGGTGATGGTTGTATAGGGATGCAGGTTCTGAATCACGCCGGATGCGCAGAACAGCAAAGCGCAGATGACCGAAAGGGGCAGCAAAACGTATATCGTGGCGCGCGTAGCGTCAACCCAGAAATTGCCGATAGTCTTCTTTTCCTGCCGTGAAAATCCGCGCACCACAGCGATTGCCACGGCGATGCCTGCTGCCGCCGATGCAAAGTTCTGCACCGTGAGGGCCGCCATCTGGACGAAGTAGCTGAAGGTGGATTCACCAGAGTACGATTGCCAGTTGGTGTTTGTGATGAAACTGGTGGCGGTATTGAACGCCAGATCCGGGCTGACGTTGCCGGCATTAAAGCCCTGCGGGTTGAAGGGAAGAAACGCCTGCCCGCGCTGAATCAGATACACCAGCAGAAAACCAAAAACGCTGAAACTCAGCAGCGCCGCCGTGTACTGGGTCCACCGTTGCTCCACGCCTTCCTGAACGCCGATGACGCGGTAGGTGAGAACTTCCAGCCAGCGCAGCACCGGGTGAAGAAATGTCCGCTCGCCCTCGAACAGGCGCGCCATATATGCTCCGAGGGGCTTTGTGCACACCAGGATCAGAGCGAAAAACAACACAATCTGCATCATTCCGACGTTGGTCATAATATGTCTCCAGGCCTCATCAGCAGTTCAGAACTTCTCCGGCCGCAACAATGCGTAGATGAGGTAGACGAACAGGCCTAAAGAGGCAATACCGGCGATAACGTAATCCATGGTTCAAAACTCCTAAAGCTTGTCGCAGGCTTTCGTGAAAGCCCAAAAAAGCACCAATACAGCGCAACCGATCAGTACGTAAAAGATGTCCAGCATTTTGTGCTTACTCCGTTTCCGTGAGAATCACTTCATGACCCGCTCTACGCAACTGTTTGGCCAATCGGCTTTCGCGCGTTGGCCACCAGTGTTTTTCACCGCCAATAACTACCAGCGAGTGGGGCTTCAGCTCTTTGGCGAGGGTTTCCTCGGCGTCACGGCACAGATAGAACCTGACGACGGTTTCCACGGGGCAACCGGAAGCCATTGTTCGAAATCGCTTTTCGTTCCATTCATGGACTACGGGAGGCTTTTCCAACGGCAAATGATAGGGAACCACCTCTGGAACCATGAGGGTGATTCGGCCGTCGAGACGACTCACCAGGGTTGCCGCAACCCGCAGCGCCGCCAGAGTGGCCTCGACGTTTGTGAAGACGACCGAAACATTCAGACGCGCCTCGGTCTCCCCGTTGACAGAAGATGTCGGGGTTCCGACGGCTGGCTCGGTCGGCGAGCCTGGATTCATATCCGAAAAACCTTTACGTGTAATCACTTGCATTGATTCCACCGTTCCGCATACGGGAATCTTGCAGGTTATTGGCCGGACTTGCCGGTTAGCAGTCATTTGAGTGTTCCTGCCTTTCCACACTCAGATTAGGTGGCGCGGACGGAGGAAGTCATAGATAAGTCGTGAAGAAGTTGTAAAGGCCCAGATTTGGGCCTGGCGACCCAATCTGGGCGAAATGACCCGGTTCACGATTATTCGTCGCGTTCGGGTAGTGCGAAGCGATAACCAACCCATGGTTCCGTCAGCAGATACACCGGTTTATCCGGGCGAGCTTCTATCTTGCGCCGGATCTGCTTGATGAAAACACGAAGGTACTCCACTTGATCTCCGTAGTCCGGTCCCCATACCGCCTGCAGCAATTCCCTGTGCGGAATCGCCCGATTGGGGTTCAACACCAGGTATCGCAGCAAGTCGAACTCTTTTGGGGTCAGGTGCAGTTGTTCGCCTTGCGCCAGCACTTTGCGTGCCTGAAAGTCGATTTCCACCCCTTCCAGTTGCAATTGACGGGGTCCGCCCTCTGGTGGCGCCGGTGCGCGTCGTAACGCCGCGCGAATACGTGCCAGCAGTTCAGGCGTGTTGAATGGTTTCGTGATAAAGTCGTCCGCGCCCGCGTCCAGTATGCTCACCTTGTCCGCTTCGCTGTTGCGCACCGTCAGCACAATGATGGAGACTTCGGAAAAAGCCCGCACGGACTTGCAGGTTGCAAGTCCGCCTTCTCCCGGCATATTCATATCCAGCAGCATCAGGTCGTACTGATGGTTGCGCAATTCGACCTGCGCTTCTTCCCCCGAACGCGCTTCGCCCACTTCGTAACCTTCTCCGGTGAGTGTCATTTTCATCACCCGGCGAATTTGCGGATCGTCGTCGACAATCAATATCCGGCCTAAACTCATGCTGCCTCCTCCGTTGCTGGCTTGGCTGCCGCGAGCGACACGCAGAACGATGACCCGGTTCCAGGCGTGCTTTCGGCCCAGATCGTGCCTCCGTGCGCTGTCACAACTGCCCGCGCAATGGCCAGACCGAGTCCGGCGCCAGGCACCTGGTTGCGTGTGTCCTTTGCGCGGAAAAACTTCTCGAATATACGAGGCATCTCGGCCGCTGAAATTCCCTGGCCCCGGTCTTTGACCCGGGTCACTACCTGGCTATCCTCCAGATCCGCCGTGATTATAACGGGGGAACCGGGCGGCGAATACTTCAGAGCGTTTTCAATCAGCTGCCGGAACGTCAGTTCCATCAGTTCCCGGTCCACCATCACCGGCGGCAGCCCGCCCTGCGGTAATACTTCTATCAGGCGCCCGTCCGTGGATGTCTTGATCCTTGTCAATACATTCGTCATCAATTCCGGGATCTGAGTCTCCTCGAGTTGCAGCCGCACCTGCCCGGCTTCAATGCGCGCCATCTGAATTGCTTCGGAAACCAGCACGCTCAGGCGGTCGGCTTCTTCGTCGACCAGCGCGATGTACTCGCGTTGCTGTTCCGGCTTTGGGGGGCGGTCTGAGAGGAGCGCGGTAGTGGACGCCTTGATGGTCGTCAGAGGTGTCTTAAATTCATGGGCAATGGCGTCCAGTAAAGTGGACTTCAATTCGTCGCTCTGTCTGGCTGCCTCCGCCCGGCTCGCAGCCTCCTGGGCTGTTGCACGTTCCAGGCCAATAGCCACCAGATTTGTCAGACTTTGCACTGCCGAATCGGAAAGGTCGACACCACGGATCCCAAGTGCGCCAACCGGTTTCGTGCCCAGTCGAATCGCGGTGATCCAGGTGCGCGCTTCAGGTGAGTAAGTCTGAGTCCCTTGTGAAGTGGTCATCCGCAGCGACTCCTCGGCTCCGGGCATATCTTCCGCTCCCGCACGGAAGGTCTCTCCGGTCGCATGGTCGTAGAGCAGCACGGACGTGGCCTTGAACGTTTGCGCCACCTGATTTACCACCTGCCTCGGTACAGACTGAGCGGAATCGATGAGCAGTATCGAACGGCTCAAAGTGTAGAGCTGCTCCAGTTCCTGTTGCCGTACTTTCGCTTCGGTGGCCTGTGTGCGCACTCGTGTGGAAAGCCGGCTCGCGGTGATCGCCGTTACTAACAGCGCAAATAGAGCTACCCAGTTCTGGGGGTCCTGAATAGTGAAGGTTCCGACGGGAGGGAGAAAGTAATAGTTAAAACAAAGGACGGAAACAACAGATCCAACGGTCGCTTCCGACAAACCCCACCTGGTCGCGCCGAAAAGGATTGCTACCAGGTAGGCGAATCCTGCGGTCGTGGCATTCACCGGCAGGACCTTCACCATCACGAAGGTCACCGCAGTGATGATGCAGATCATCGCGGTGATCTGGAGGGAGATCTGTCCGGGTCCCGGCGCCGTACCGGGCCTGCTCCTCTGACTCATGGAGTCCAGCTTAGCGCGCGTGAGCCGATACTTTACGCGGCTCGAGTCGCTTTCGGTACAGGGCTGCCTGCAGCGACGAGCGCAGCGAAGAGGTACAAACCCCCTCCAATGAGCAACGTCTGCACGATCCCCAGATAGAGTGCCAGCACCAGCGCACCCACCGAGCCGAGTACGCTGGCTGCCGCGTTCAGAGACCATGCCCAGCGCACCGATGGGGCATGTGCGCGTTCCAGCATGCGGAGGCCGGTGGGAAACGGCAGACCCATCGCAAATCCGGCTGGCGCCAGCATCAGCACGGTCGCCGCCACTTTTACGAAGAACGGAAGACCCACTCCTCCGCTCAGGACGGGCTGCACGATTGCAGCCAGCACAGCGACCAGCACCGCAACCGCGGCCAGAGCCTTCAGGAGATTCGCCGGGTTATCACCGATGAGCCTTCGGCTCGCGTAGCTGCCCAACCCGCTCGATACCAGCATGGAAAAAATGACGACCGTCAGCGCATACGTCGGATGCCCCAGGAACAACACAAATTTCTGGATCAGGGCCACTTCGATCAAAATGTAACCCATGCCGATGGCGAGAAAGTAGAGCAGGAAACCGCGCACCGAACGATCGTGTGGAAGTTTTGTCCCCAACACAAGCGGCGGCAGCACCAGAATGATTCCCACTGCGATGACGCTCACGAACATGGCATCAAACAGTTTCGGTACAGCTACATTGACTTTGAGATCGGCCGATTTCGAATTCGTTTGCAGGATGAACGCGGCCACGTCGCGTGGCTGCACTGTATAGAAAAAGAAAGGGCGATTATCGCTCACCGGAGTGATGTCGAAGCGGTAATTGCGCTCCCAGGCAAGCGGGTCTTTCGCCAGCAGCAGTTGGCCGAATTCGTTACGCGGCGGATCGCCCGGCAGATAGATCGCTTCCATGTGGGCTTCTGCAAAGGCCTGCCGTGCACGCGCTACGTCGGTATCGCTCAGCGGCATCCGCGAAAAGATCACCGTATCCAGCGCGCCCCAGCCGTGTAATTCTGATTTGCCGCCGGACCGGCCCACCAACACGTGACGCCAGGGTTCGTTCTGGCCCAGATCGGCCAGTGCGGACATCGCCAGCGACACCAGCCGCAGTGACTCACGCGGAGGATCAAAACCCCAGCGCGTGAACGTCAACAGCCCATCGGGAGTGAGGTGCGTCAGGTAATCGCGGAAGGCGTCGGTTGTATAGAGATTGTTTTCCGAAAGCGCAAATGCGCCGGCGGCGGTAGACGCCCATGTATCCACCAGCGTTGCCTGAATCACCTGAAACTTATCCGGACTGCGGCGCACGAAGCTGCGGCCGTCTTCGATGTTGATGTGAACGTCGGGGCGAAGATAGAGGCCCCGGCTGAGTTGCGGGAACTTCTCCCGCATGATTTTGGTGGCGATGATCGGATTGATCTCAACGGCCGTCACATCGTGACTGCCGGATGCCAGCGAGCGAGAAACGTCCCAGCCGCCGCCCGGTCCGATGATCAGCGTCTTCGCGCCGGGCCGCAGGTTGTACGGGATGCCTGGACCCTGATGCTCCAGATCCTGCAACTGGCTGGCGGTCAGATGATTGAAATCGAAATTCGCGATCGCGGTGGAAGCGTCGGCATCGATGAAGATCATCTCGCCGGCGTCCTTGTCGGGCGCCAGGCCGATGCGGGAAATGCTGTTCCACTTGGTGTATTGCTCGTCGCGCAGCTTCAGGCCCTTGGCATAACGCACTTCGATAAAAGGATGGCCCGCATTGGCGATCAACAGCATGGTGAAGGCCAGACCCACTCCGACACCGGCAATGCGACCCATGCGCCACCCGGCCAGGCTGAACCAGATAGCGGCTCCCGCTGCAAACAAAATGGAAACCGCAATAATAGTATTCGGCCCGCCAAATGCATTGAGCAGGGCGACCAGCGCGATACATCCGGCGGCGGCGCCCAGCAGATCGAAAAAGTAGACTTTGTCGATTCGCTCGATGGTTTCCGAGATGGCCAGCGACACGATGATGCCAGAGCCGATGAACGGCAGAGCAATCGTGAAATAGATGATGGCAAGTTCGAATGTGCCGATATCCGCACCGCGCGTGAGCACGAAAAGCACTGCTCCCAGCGCCAACGCGGAATTGACCAGACTGACGACGCCGAGCTTCTTGTAGATCTTTCCACCAGGCGCGACCACATACGAGAGCACGCCGCCCACACCCAGCCCGAAAAGTGCGATAGAAATCGCCAGGAACGCGAAGTGGTAGTAAAAAACTACCGAAAATATCCGCGTGAGGGCAAGTTCCAGCAGCAGAGTGGCGGAAGTGGTCAGGGCTACGGCCAGGTAGAGAAGTGGCCAACTGGCAGGACGTGAGGCAGGGCTTTGGGGCAAGCTTACAGTTTAGACGATGGCCAGATCGAGCCGCGTCAGGTCATCGAGCAGTACATCGGGGCACGCGGCGTTCAGTTCTTCGGGCGTGCTGACGCCGGTACGTACGGCGATTGCCTGAACTCCGGCGTCGCGGGCCGCCTTGATGTCTGCCGGGGTGTCGCCAATCAGTGAAATCCGCGCCGCGGAGCCGATAAGGCCCTCCTTCAGCGCCCGCTCTACTGCCATCTTCGCCAGTTCGCCGCGCGTCGGCGCCATTTCCCCAAATGCTCCAAACTGAAAGTAGTGGTGGATGCCTGCGCGCGACAGCTTGTGCCACGCAATTCGCGTCAGGTTGCCGGTCACCAGCGCCAGCACTGCGCCGCGAGAAGTCAGTTCATCCAGTACTTCAGGCACTCCGGGGCATCGCTTGTCCCGCAGGTCCGGAACTCCATGCTGGTAGAGTTCTTCCGCCGCTTCCATAACGGCCGGCAGCGTGCTCCGTATCTCGGCGTCGGACATTCCGGCCGCACGCAGCATTAGCGTCAGAATCACGCTGTCGAGCATGCCATGGACCGGGATACCCTCGGTGACAGCGGGCAATCCGGTCACCTGCAGGATTGCGTTTTCAAGTGCGGCCGGGTGGTGTGGACCGGCCTTGCGGGTGAGAGTGCCGTCGATATCGAAGAGAACCAGGGAAGGTGCCAATTCCCAGAATAAACGGCGATACCAGACCCCCTAAAATAGTCTGAGTGACCTCCGGAAAAATCAAAATCGGGTTAGTGCAGACGAAGTCTGAGACTGACACCGTCGCCAACCTCGACGCTACCTGCCAGAAGATCCGCGAGGCTGCGGCGAAGGGCGCGCAGATCATTTGCACTCAGGAACTGTTTCGCTCACAATACTTCTGCCGCGAAGAAGACGCCCGGCTGTTCGATCTCGCCGAGACGATTCCAGGCCCCTCCACCGATCGTCTGCAGCCGCTGGCCGCCGAGTTGGGAGTGGTGATCGTGGCATCTTTATTTGAAAAACGAACCACCGGACTGTATCACAACACGGCGGTCGTTATTGATGCCGATGGAGCGCTGCTCGGGTTGTATCGCAAGATGCACATTCCGGACGATCCTCTCTTCTTCGAAAAGTTTTACTTCACGCCCGGCGATCTGGGCTTCAAAGCCTTCGATACAAAGTTCGGGCGCATTGCCACGTTGATCTGCTGGGACCAGTGGTATCCCGAAGCGGCCAGGCTTGCCGCCATGTCCGGCGCGAACGTGATTTTCTATCCCACTGCGATCGGGTGGCACCCCGCCGAGAAAGCGCAGTACGGTGAGGCGCAGCACGACGCGTGGCGCACCATGCAGCGCTCGCACGCGATCGCCAACGGGATCTACGTTGCGGCAGTCAATCGCGTCGGCTTTGAAGGCCCGGCGGATCGCGGCCTTGAATTCTGGGGCGCATCCTTCGTCAGTGACCCATTCGGCCGCATTCTCGCCGAAGCTTCACACGACAAGGAAGAAATCCTCGTGGTGGAATGCGACCCGGCCGTGATGGAAGAGGTTCGCCGCAACTGGCCATTCCTGCGGGATCGCCGCATCGATGCTTACGGTCCCATAGTCAACCGGTTTCTCGCGTGATAAAAGATCACCCCACCCCCCGCTCACTTGGCTTCCGCATGCCAGCCGAATGGGAGCCGCATGAGGCCACCTGGATTGCCTGGCCGCACAATGAAGAGGACTGGCCCGGCCGTTTTGCGCCCATCCCGTGGGTTTACGGCGAGATTGTACGCAAGCTCGCCACCGTGGAACGCGTCAAGATTCTGGTGCGCGACGAAGATCTGCGAGAGAGCGCGAAGCAGGTGCTGGAAATGGTGGGCGCAAACATGGCCGCGGTGGAGTTTTGTCTGGTGCAGACCGATCGTGTCTGGACCCGCGATTTTGCGCCGTTATTCCTGAAGAACGCAGCGGGCGAGGTAGCTGGCGCGAAGTTCAACTTCAATGGCTGGGCGAAGTACGATAATCACCTCCTCGATGACGCCGCCGGGCGCACGATTCCAGGCGTTCGATGGCAACCGGACATGGTGCTCGAGGGCGGCAGTATCGACGTAAATGGAAAGGGCCTGCTGCTCACTACAGAAGAGTGCCTGCTCAGCCCGATTCAGGCGCGCAACCCGGAACTGACCCGCGAGCAACTCGAACTGCACCTGAGCGACTATCTGGGTATCGACCGTGTTCTCTGGCTCAAAAATGGCATTACTGGCGACGACACGCACGGGCACATTGACGACCTGGCGCGTTTCACTGGCGCCGACTCCATCGTCATCGTTTCGGAAGACGATCCCTCCGACCCAAACTATGAGCCGCTGTGTGAGAACTGGGCACGGGTACAGGCCATGCCGGTTCGCGCGCGCAAACTACCCATGCCCGCGCCGCTCTGGTTCGATGGCGTGCGCTTGCCTGCCAGTTACGCGAATTTCTACATAGCCAATGAGATTGTGCTCGTGCCGACGTTCAACGATCCGAACGACCGCATCGCGCTCAATACGCTGGCGGAATGCTTCCCGGACCGCAGAGTGACGGGCATCAATTGCGTGGAGCTTGTGTGGGGGCTTGGGACTCTCCACTGCATGACACAACAACTGCCAGCCTAACGCCCGTTCCGCTTACGCTGCGGATTCCACCGCAGGCTCTGAACCCCGCCGAAACCTGCCTCGAAGTCCAAGTAACGGCCGTTCGATCAGAAAGTACGACGCGCAGGCCGTGGCACACGCTGCCGTTACATTCCAGGGAAACCGGCAGAGCAGAGCGTTCGAAAACGGATTCATAAAAAGCTGCTGCCAGAGATACAACGAGTAGCTGAGTTGCCCGACGAAGACCAGCGGCCAGCTGTTCAGCATGGTTGCGGCCAGACCCACAGGCAGAAAGACAAACCGCGCCACCACCAGTGTAAGAACTCCATCTTTCACAATGTCCCGCAACCGATTGCCAGTGCCGAAATCCAGCGTGTCCAGTAGCAGAATGGCAGCGACAGCTGCCAGCGTCGCCAATCCTGTCCATCCAGTCCCGGGCGTCATCTTTCGCATGACCCACGACCGCTCGATCGTTGGCGCAGCAATTGCGAGCAGGCACCCCATCGCAATTGGTCCCAGCACAAGCGGTGTCGCATATCGCAACGAGGGATTAATCAGGGCATGGCCCGTTGCCCCCGATATTGCCTCGATCAACACGCCGCCAAAAACCGCGACAACGGCAATCCCCACGCAGGTTCGAATCCGCGCGTACCGAACCGCCAGCGGCCACAGCAGGTAGAAATGCTCTTCCACTGACAGCGACCACAAATGGCCGATATTCCATACGCTCACCGTAAAGTTGACCGTGTACGTGACGATGAAAATCCACAGCCGTGCAGGGATATCAACGTACCCGAGCAGGCTCAATACGAAGACCACACTCGCGAAAACGAGAAACGCGGGAAGAATTCTCAGAGCTCGACGAAGATAGAAAAGCCCCAGCGAGATGTCTCCGAATCTCGCCCTCTCCTGCAGTAGCAAACCTGTGATCAGATACCCCGAGATCACGAAGAAAACGTCCACTCCCAATCCGGAATGCAGGAGCGCCAGGCGAAACAGGAAGGAGTGACCCTCCGCCCCTCCAATTCCGTGTCCCAGGAACACGAACAGGATGGAGATCGCGCGCAGTCCATCGAGTGACGGGATCCTGCCCGCGCCCTGCCGGTTCATATCGCGTCAGTATATCGTCTCTGGCAACTGCCGGACCACCGCCGTCACGTTGTGGTGATAATAGACTCCATGCAGGTTCCCGAACCCTTCGAAACCGCCGTCATGTTCTGGGCTGGCCGCGACCCCGCCGAAACTATCGCCGAACTCACCGAACTCGGTATTCGATCCGGCCAGCTTGGCCTGCCCGGCGACCTCGATCTCGCCTGCGCCCCGTTGTGGCGAAACGCCCTTCGCATCGCCGGCTTTCGTGTTTTTACCGTTTTTGCGGCCTTCACGGGCGAGAGTTATGCCGATATTCCGACCGTCCAGCGCACCGTGGGCTTCGTGCCGCCTGCCACCCGTGCTGAGCGCGAGAGCCGCATGTGTGCGGCCAGTGACTTCGCGGCTGAGATTGGCGCCCCGGGCATCGCCACCCACATCGGGTTTGTGCCTGAATCCACTGAAGATCCGGATTATTCGCCAGTCCTCGAAATGGTTCGTCGCGTCTCCGACCATGCCGCAGGACACAACCAGACTTTCGCGCTGGAAACCGGCCAGGAACCCGCCCATGTGCTCATGGCGTTCCTCAGCGATGTCAACCGTCCCAATCTCGGCATCAATTTCGACCCCGCCAACATGATCCTATACGGGACTGGGGATCCCATCGAGGCTCTCGGAATTCTTGGACCGCGCGTGTTATCGGTGCACTGTAAAGATGGCGACTGGCCGGATCAGGCAATTCCGGGTGCTCTGGGGGTGGAACGGCCCTTGGGCGCAGGCTCTGTCGACATCGCACGCTTTCTTGCCAAACTGAAGGAAATCGGCTACAAGGGGCCGCTGGCGATCGAGCGGGAGGCGAGCGATCCGGTTCGTAGAATGAATGACATACGGGCAGCGAGTGAGCTTCTTGCCGTGCTGAAGCCCGCCGTGACCGCGTAAACCGCACGCGGCATCCAACCGAGGCTAACCCGACGAGGGCTCCGTCACCGGAATCTGGAGTCAGCCGGGACTCAATTGTGCATATAATATAGGTCTAATATAGGTCGCGGCATGCCGATCTGAATTGAGGCATTCGTTGTAACAGCACCTCTTTGGCGGGTACTGGTATGGATAGGATAGTACTCCGGTTTTTTTTGAGCCAGAATTGTAGGACAATGTGAAGGTAAGACTTGAATTTATGCGACATCTGATCATCGCCCTAGTGGCCATTGCACTCGTCTCCTGTAACCGGGACCCCAATTATCTGAAGCAGAAGTATCTGGATAGTGGTCTCAAGTACTACGAACAGAAGCGCTTGAAGGAAGCTTCTATCATGTTCCGGAAGGCGATCGAAAAGGATCGCAAGTTCGGTCCGGCCTACTATCATTTGGCTCTTGTCGACCTTGATCAGCAGCAAGCCGCGAATGCTGTTCCCATGTTGCGGCGTGCCGTGGAGTTATTGAAGCCCGGTACTCCTGATGCCGATGACGCTACGCTCAAGCTCTCTGAAATCATTCTGTTGGCGGCACAGGGCGCCAAAGATCAGGATGCCCTGCTGAAGGAAGTTCGTCCCATGGTGGAGGGGCTGCTGAAGCGCAATCCCGGGTCGTGGCAGGGCCACAAGCTGTCCGGCGATATGCTGCTGCTTTCCACTGCCGCGAAGTTCAAGGCTGGCGACCCTGCCGGAGCTAAGCAGGATATGACGTCCGCGATCCAGGAGTACAGGACTGCACTTACTGGAAAGCCTGGCGACAGAATTGTGACCCTCGCGCTCGGCCGTACCCTTGTCCTTGATGGCGAAACGGCCGAAGCAGAGACGCTTTTTAAAGGTCTGATTGACAAAGACAAGACCGATCTCAACGCGTATTATGAGATCTACCGCGTCTACCTGAGCCAGAAGAAATTCCCGGAGGCGGAGGCGCTTCTGAAGGCAGCGATTGCGGCCGTCCCCAAAGATACGTCGCTGCGTCTGACGCTGGCGCAACTCTATTTCGGTACCAAGCGTAACGATGATCTGGTTGCCCTGCTCAACGACATGAAGAAAGACCTGAAGGAGTTTCCCCAGGCTTATCTCCAGGCTGGCGATTTCTACTCCCGTGTGAACCAGCCGGACAATGCGCTGAAACAGTACGAGGAAGGGATTCAGAAGGATTCTGACCGCAAAAATGTTTATTTGAAGCGCGAAATTGAGATCTATATCCGTCAGGGCAATGCC
>CAIKAS010000137.1 GCA_903825445.1 uncultured Acidobacteriia bacterium | reverse complement strand
TTCACCGCTACACCAGGAATTCCACTTTCCTCTCCCACACTCTAGCCTCTCAGTATTCGGCGCACCCTCCCAGTTGAGCCGGGAGATTTCACACCAAACTTAAAAAGCCGCCTACGCACCCTTTACGCCCAGTAACTCCGAACAACGCTTGCTGCCTACGTATTACCGCGGCTGCTGGCACGTAGTTAGCCGCAGCTGCTTTTGCAGGTACCGTCATAATCTTCCCTGCCGAAAGAGCTTTACACCCCGAGGGGCTTCATCGCTCACGCGGCGTCGCTGCATCAGGGTTTCCCCCATTGTGCAAGATTCCCCACTGCTGCCTCCCGTAGGAGTCTGGCCCGTGTTTCAGTGCCAGTGTGGCCGTGTGCCCTCTCAGGCCGGCTATCGATCACAGTCTTGGTGGGCCTTTACCCCGCCAACTAACTAATCGACCGCGGACTCCTCCTTCAGCGCATTGCTGCTTTCCTCTCTCGAGCTTATGCGGTATTGTCGCCGGTTTCCCAGCGGTATTCCCCACTAAAGGGCAGATTATCCACGTGTTACTCACCCGTACGCCACTTTACTCATGGATTGCTCCACTTTCTCGTTCGACTTGCATGTGTTAGGCGCGCCGCCAGCGTTGATTCTGAGCCGGGATCAAACTCTCATTTTTAAATTGTGAGAATTTATATCGCCCCGGTTGAAAATTCAAAGTTCTGTTGAACTCATGAATTCGGATTTACATCCGAAAACATTCGTCTGACGAAGTTTCTTAGTGCATCCAACCAGATTGTCAAAGATCTGGACTGCCCGCTTCTACCTCCCGAAGGACGCAAAAACGATCAGCCGGCCTCGAAACTTGCGCGATCCGTTGCCTTTCTTCTTCATCTGAATCTAAGGATTCAGGCTGAAATTCTGAAAAAAGCGCATCAAGCCATTACAGCCTGAGCGAACCACATAAATTTCGTTCTTGAAAGAACTTCAGGAGGTTGTTACCACCGCCGGGCTAAACTGCTTGGGATCCGAGAACCCCGAGTTCGCCGCTACAGTTTGTTACCTGCCTTACACGCCGTCTCGCGACGGCGACATTACTAGAGTTACTCTATCACTTCCTCAGGCACTTTGCAACTTCTTTGCCAGATTTAGGCGACAAGCACCCTCTTGCTGTCACTGTGAGTGTATCACAGTCGGTAGGCCGTCGGTTGAACCGCTCAGCTTTTCCAGTTCGTTTGTCGGGCAGATTGCTCTGCGATCCGATTACGCTTGCGACAACTCTTGTAGCTTAGCAAGCGTGTAGCGCGATTGCAACTGTTCCTGGAAAGTATTTTTGAATTGATTTAGAATCAGTAGTTTATATGCGATTTATCTACCTTCACGGATTTGCCTCCAGCCCTCAGTCGCGCAAGGCAGTGGCTTTCGCTTCAGCCCTCTCGATGAAGGGCCACCATTTGGAGATTCCCGACCTTGCGGACGGCGATTTCGAGCATCTTTCCATCTCTGGCCAGCTAGAAATAGTGGAAGATCTTTTGGATGGAGCGCCCTGCCGATTGGTTGGTTCCTCTATGGGAGGTTATCTGGCTGCACTCTACGCCGCAGCTCATCCCGAGGTTGAGCGCCTGGCTCTCCTCGCACCCGCCTTCGGCTTCGCCTCAAGATGGCGACAAATGCAGGGTCCAGACGTAATTGCGCACTGGCATGATTCGGGATGGCTGGAGGTTTTCCATTACGGCTACAAAACGAACCGGCGTGTTCACTACGGATTACTGGAAGATGCGAAGAACTTCCCTGGCTTCCCAGACTTTCATCAAGAGGCCCTTATTTTTCATGGTGTTGGCGATGCGGTGGTGCCGATCGACCTGTCGCGCGCGTTTGTCGGCAGCCACCCGAACACATACCTCCGCGAGATGGATTCCGATCATGAACTACTCGATGTGATGGAAAACATCGTGCCAGAGGCTGTGGAGTTTTTGCGCCTGTGACATCGGAAACCACCTGACCACGCGATTGGCGCCAACAGCGGGAGGTGCTATCCACTCATGCACAAAAATCACGCATGTGTAAAAAAACCGGGGGAATGTGAGCCGATTCAGTTTGATTTCGGACGTTACTGAGTAGCAGCGAACAGACCAGGACTGATCGGATTCCTGAGACCGAATCGGTCCGGGGAAGGACAGGGAAGTATGAACATTCCAAGGAAACTTATGCCGCGCGCACTGGGAATCGCCGGACTCGGCCTGACCGTGCTAATGGTGCCGGCGGTACAGGCGAGTTCTATGGGAGTGAACGGTTCAATTAACGTCGCGGGCAGTGTGCCCTATGTAGTCTGCGGCCCACCGAATTGGCAGGGAGCAAGCTTTAACCAGACTGCCAACGCGCCTGGTGATGGGCCGCTTGCGTTTTCCGACACTGTGTCCGGATCCCTCAGCGGGTACTACGACTCCCAATGCACCGTCCCGGATTCGGCTTCCGGAACTTTCTCCGCGTTGGTCGCAGGGAACCAACTCAGCATGAGCGGGGACGTCACGGGAATCCCCCTCGGTGACGCGGGTGGCAGCGGACAACTGACGGCCTATGACACGTTGACCTTCCAGCCAGGAACTTACGAACTCACCGCGATCATCACGGACAATTTAGGCTTCTCGCCCTACTGCGACGGCCGCCAGGAAATCGACGCTCAGGTGTCGATTTCAAATCTCGTAACTACGCCTTTCGTCGCCCTGCCCTGTGGATCCGCGGTGAACGGGACTCAGGAATTCCAACTAGTGTTTACGGTCGGACAGTACACGCCCCCGAGCGACACCCTTAGCATTTATGCGTATGATTCACTGCAGGATTACCCGAATCAGTCAACGTCGGGAAGCGTGACCGTCACGGCATATGTGGACGCGCTGAGCGGAAGCTTTACCTCGGCCAGCGGAACAGACTACTCTACTCCTTCTGGAACGCCGGAGCCAGGTACATGGGAGTTGGCCGCAGGCGGAGTTCTGTTGGCGATATCAAGAAAGATCGGATGGCGGCGATAAGTTTATTCGTCTTTAGGCGAGGCAAGAGAGAATCGGGGTTAGAAAGAAACACTGGGTGTACCGTGGTTCAGAGACTGAGTTTTTTTCAACCTGACCCAATGCCCGCTCTCACACCCGGAACCCCTGCCCCGGATTTTGAACTTCCCGACACCACCGGCAAACCTGTCCGCCTGAGCGAATATAAGGGCACAAGCGCGGTGGTCGTCTATTTTTACCCAAAGGACGACACCGGCGTCTGCACAAAAGAAGCGTGCACGTTTCGCGACGATTTTTCGGAGTTCGAAAGTGCTGGGGCCGTCATTCTCGGCATCAGCGACGATTCCACCGAATCGCACTCCGCCTTCTCGGACAAATACAGCCTGCCCTTTCCGCTGCTTAGCGACAAGGGTGGTCGCATCCGCAAGCTATACGGTGTGCGCAAGAAATTCGGGATCCTGCCGGGACGAGTCACGTTCGTGATCGACCGCGAAGGCATAGTGCGCCACGTCTACTCGGCCTTGTTTGAGTCAGACAAGCACGTGCAGGAAGCCCTGGCCGCGCTGAAATAGGGGCAATTAGCCCTTCAGGTCGCGAAACGCGTCATCGATCTCTCGCTTCAACACATCGCCCACGGGCGCAAACGGGAGTCTTGGCGGGCCGCCATAGTAGCCATTGAGGTCCATTGCGTGCTTCAGACCTGGCGCACCGTGCATCTCCGTAACCAGAATGGATGGATGCGCAATACGTCCCTGCCAGTCCACACCAGCCTCTTCCTCACGCGTGCGAAAAGCTTCCCATATCGCGATCGTCGCATAGGGTGCGGCGCTCGCAAACGCCAGCGCGGCGCCACTGGCACCAGCGCGGAGTGACTCCCACACCTGGCTCTCCGTTCCCGCCAGCACGGAAAAGTCCTTCCCCGCCAGAGCCCGTATTTCCTGCACGCGCGACACGGGCGTCCCCGATTCCAGCACTCCCACAATATTCGGATGGTGCGACAGCTTCGCAATTTCCGACGCGGACAAATCGATTTCCGTCACAATTGGCGCGTTGTGAATTACGAGAGGCAGCGGAGACTGGTCCGCCAGCGCCCGAAAATACAGCGCGGGAAACGCGGCAGCGTTCGGCAGATAGCGGTACTCATGGGGCGCGCGACTGATCACGGCCTGCGCACCGGCCTGCTGCATCGCCTTCGCCAAAGCGACGGCGCCGTGAACGCCTTCCTGCGAAATGTCTCCAATAAGTGTGACGGGGTTCTCGGCGGAGCCCGGAGCTTCGCCGACACTGGCCGCCGCGAGCCGGATCAGTTCGACTTTTTCGGCATCCTCCAGCAATGGCCCTTCGCCGGCCAAAGAACCGACGATGAAGCCGGACAAACTCGTCCGTCTCCACTTGGCGAAGTTATGCTGAACCTTGGTGCGGTAGATCGCCCCTGTATGATCGAAAGGCGTGGCCGCCTGCGCAAACATTCCCTGTAATTTCATTTCCTGACTTCTATGTTCTCAATCGACCTTGAATGCCCGCAAGCGGTGACCGATCCTGCGAAGAAAGATATCCTGATCGCCGATCTCTGGGAGGCCGGGTGCACCGGTATCGTGGAATTGCCCGACGTCGGCGACACCGCTTACATACGTGCTTTCTTCGACGACGATACGCTGGCGGAGGGCTTGCAGGCCCGGTTTGGCGGCGAGGTTAGGGCGGCAGATCTGCGGGACTGGGTAGCACATGCGCGTGAGCACCTGCAACCGATGGAAATTGGCGAACGAATCTTCGTGGTACCGGAATGGCGTACGGAAGCCACACCGCCCGGCCGAATCCGAATTGAGGTGAACGCGGGGCTGGCTTTTGGTACCGGCGCCCACGAGACGACGCGACTATGTCTCGAAGCCATCGAGCGGCATCTGCGGCCCGGCATGGTGATTGCCGATGTTGGTACCGGTTCCGGCATCCTGTCAGAAGCCGCGTTGAAGCTGGGAGCCCACAGTGCCAGCGCCTGCGATACCGACCACGGAGCTGTGGTGGTTGCGCGCGAGAACTTCGAACGCGCGGGTGTGACGGTACCCGTGTTTGCAGGGTCGGCGGATTCGATGGCGAGCGCGTCAGCCGATATCGTAGTGGCGAACATCAGTCCCGCGTGGATTGCCGAATTGGCCCCGGAGTGGGTGCGTATTTTGAAACCCGGCGGAGTCGCGATTCTGAGCGGCTTCGAAGCTGCGGACGTTCCGGTAGTGTCCACTGCGATCACTAAAGCGGGCGGCCGTATCGCCGGTGAATTTGGCGAGCATGAGTGGCGAATGCTGGAAGTCACGGTTTAAGAACCAACCTGTTTCTATCAGGCAGGTGGATACGATAGGACAAGCGGAGCGCGCCTGTGAGTTACTCGCACACTATCGGCTCAGTCACCCACCGGTTCGACGATCTGAAAACGCTGCTCGCCCGCGCTTCCCCCGCGCGCTCCGGCGATGAACTGGCGGCTATCTCGGCGCAAACTGCCGAAGAACGCGTGGCGGCCCAAATGGCCCTGGCCGATTTACCGCTCCAGGAATTCCGTCGTCAGCTTTTGATTCCTTACGAAGCCGATGAAGTGACTCGATTGATCGCGGACGAGTTCGACGCCGATGCCTTTGCGAATTTCGCCCACATCACGGTTGGAGAGTTCCGCGACTGGCTTCTGAGCGAACAGGCAACAGCCGAAGCTCTCGCAGCGCTCGCGCCTGGACTAATGCCCGAAATGGCGGCGGCCGTTTCCAAGATCATGCGGCTCCAGGACCTGATCGCCGTTGCTTCGAAGATCCGCGTCGTCACCCGCTTTCGCACGACGGTAGGACTGGCGGGCCGGCTTTCCACCCGACTGCAGCCAAATCATCCAACTGACGACCCAACGGGCATCGCTGCCAGCATTCTCGACGGCCTGCTGCTCGGGAGCGGCGATGCCGTCATCGGCATCAATCCTGCATCGGATAGCGTCGATAGTGTCGTCACGCTGCTCCGGCTGGTGGACCGAATTCGAGCCACGCTGCAAATCCCGACGCAAAGCTGCGTGCTGGCGCATATTACTACCCAGATGGAAGCCATGCGCCAAGGTGCGCCTATCGATCTTGTTTTCCAATCCATCGCAGGTACGGAGGCGGCGAATTCGTCGTTCGGCGTCAACCTGGCGATGCTGCGCGAAGCATGGCAAGCCACCCGCGAGCTCGAACGTGGCGAGTGCGGCGACAACGTAATGTATTTCGAAACCGGCCAGGGAAGCGCGCTTTCCGCCAACGCTCATCACGGCGTGGACCAGCAGACCTGCGAGGCACGCGCCTACGCGGTGGCACGTCATTTTCGACCGATGCTGGTGAATACCGTAGTTGGGTTCATCGGTCCGGAGTACCTGTTTGACGGCAAACAGATCGCCCGCGCGGGGCTCGAAGATCATTTTTGCGGCAAACTTCTGGGCCTGCCGATGGGCTGCGATGTCTGCTACACCAACCATGCGGAAGCCGATCAGGACGATATCGACGCGCTGCTCACGTTGCTGGGTAACGCCGGCGTTAACTTCGTGATGGGCGTGCCGGGCGCCGACGACGTGATGCTGAATTACCAAAGCACGTCGTTTCACGACGCGCTCTATCTGCGGGCGCTGCTGGGGCTGCGTCCGGCGCCGGAGTTCGAAGGCTGGTTTGAACGGAGCCGACTTGAGTTGCCCCATGCGGTGAAGCAACTGGCGAGCGGGAGGCTTCATGTCTGACCTTAGGGCATTGACGATGGCTCGCGTCGGTCTTCGTCGTACGGGCAACAGCATCGCCACGCGCGATCTGTTGGATTTTCAGCTGGCTCACGCGCGGGCACGAGACGCCGTGCACCATCCGTTCGATGCGATGGCTCTGGGCAACGAGATCGAGGCCATTGGGCTGCCGCGGCTCATCTACGAAAGTGCGGCGCGCGACCGAACGGAATACTTGCGACGACCCGACCTTGGCAGGCGGCTGAGCGCAGACTCGGAACAATATCTGCCCTTCGCCGGTGGGCCGTTCGATGTCGTCTTCATCGTGGGGGATGGACTGTCTCCGCAGGCGGTACAGACTCAGGCCGCACCGCTGCTGCATCTGGTGACGAGCCGCCTGGATCGCGCCAGTTGGAACATTGCCCCCGTGATTATTGTGCAGCAGGCCCGCGTGGCAATCGGCGATGAGATCGGCGCCACCGTGCGGGCTTCGCTGGCGGTTATGCTGATCGGCGAACGGCCGGGTCTCAGCGCGTCCGACAGTATGGGAGTCTACCTTACGTGGGCGCCGCAATTGGGCCGCACGGATGCCGAACGCAACTGCATTTCGAATATTCGACCAGATGGGTTGAGCATCGGCGCAGCTACAGAATTACTTCTGCTGCTGATGCATGCGGCGCGCGCGCGATGTTTATCGGGCGTGGAGCTGAAGGTGGCCGTTCCGGGGAGAATCGAAACATCGGGCAGTTACTGATTCGGTACGAACTCCACAATTTCCACCTCGCCGAATTTGCCGACCTGAAAATTATGCCAGTGCGCGAATTCGGGCTGCGCCATGAACCAATCGGTCCAGAGGCTCACGCCGAACGTGCCGCCATAAACGAGAAACCGCCGCGCGGGAATCAGGCGGTCGCCCGCGAGTACGCTCGCGTATGTCTGTCCCGCTGGCTCCGCGCGGGCTGGCAGGAGAAAAATCGCGGCGTGTATTGGATAGGCGTCCAGGTGCGCGTACAGAAAACCGGGTAGTATGTAATTTGGACTCCAAGCGGGCGATCTGGCTTCGACAAACGGACTGGGGCAGATCACTGGCATATCGGCATTTCGCACCGCGTCGTTGACCGCTTGTGCGGCTTCGCGCCAGTGCGAGTTGCGTGTGGGCGGAAACGGCTCCTTTGAGAACCCGACGATAAGGATGCCGGTAGCCAGCACCATAGCAGCGGGTCTCCACATGCGCGCAGGGAGGAAATAGCCGACGGCAGCTACGCCAGCCAGCATCATGCCAGGAATGGCTAATGAAAAATAACGCGGCAAAAAGACGGGCGTACCCGCAATCAGCGAGACAGCCAACAAACAAAACGGTTGCCAGAGCCACCACATCGCGAGCAGCGCAGCACCGGATAAAGTAATTGCCTTGTTTTCACGGGGCGCGCGATGGAGGAATTTGGCTGCGAACCAGGAGGCTGCGCCGAGTGCGGCGAGCAGCGGAAGCTGCAGCCCGCTAACGACATTGCCCCAAGTCGGCGGCGCCACCACAACATGCTGCCGCGCCTCACTGAAAAGGCTGAGCGTGATCGGAATCACGGGGACCAGAGACGCGGCGATTACGGCGAACACACCGAAAGCCGCGCGCCGCGATACTGCCGTTTCTCTGCGCCACCATCTGATGCCGGGATATACCATAAAGACGGCATAGAACGGCCAGTAGATGAGATGGACGCGCACCAGCGCTGCCGCGGCAATTGCAAACAGCAGCCCGTCGGGCCAGCGGCCCTTGTCCAGCCAGCGAATCAGAAGCCAAACGGCGGCGAGGGCCAATGCCGTTCCAAGACCGTAGGGCCGGGCGTCCGTCGCCTGGCGGGCAAATTCGTGCGGAATAAAGCAAAGAAACACCGCGAACCACGCGGCGTCGGGGTGAATGAGCCGTGAAGCAATACGGGCGGTCAGTAACAAACTGACAAGCGTTGCAATGAGCGATGGCAACCTCAGACTGAGTTCCGAAAACCCAAGGATCGCCTGCGAAGCACGAGGCAGCCAGTAGTAGATTGTCTGATCCAGTCGTGGTCCTGCCGCGAGCGATGGATGGCTGGCACCGTGTCGCAGCACAAACGCCGTCACCGTTTCGTCGAGCCAGAAGCTCTCCGGCAACAGAAACAACCAAAAGCGAACGATGCACGCCGCCAGCAGAAAAACAAGCAAGGCCGTGGAGTAACGCCGGGAATCGCTCAGCATGGAATGGGCGACACTCAGTTTCCCATATCCCGGCGCAGTTCGCTCAGTTCTTCAGCTTCGCGAGCCGATTCTGCACGTCCTTCGCGTTTTTGGCGTCAGGCTGAAGATCCAGGAACTTCTGGTAGGCCGTGCGCGCGGCTTTGGCGTTGCCCTTCTTCTCCTGGGCTTCGCCCAGACGGAGCCAGGCCTCGGCGTTGCCGTCGTTCCACTTCGTGGCCTCGTCGTAGCGGCTAATCGCGGCGACGAAGTTGCCTTTCTTGAAATACTGGTCGCCGATGGTCACCATCTTCTTCGATTCCACCGGATTAAAGCTGAAGGTCTTCGGCTCGTCGCTCTTGTCTTCTTCGGGCGGAAGTTCAGCCTTGTCAACGGCCGACTCCGCCTTTTTTGGAGTATCCGTCTTCTGCTCAGCTGGGGTATCGGCCTTCTGTTCGGGGGGCTTAAACGGCGGTGGCAACCCGAACGGCGAATCCTGCGCAATATACGTGGCAGGATCGGCGGAAAAACCTGTAGTTTGCGCCATGGACCAGCCAGCCATCAGGCTAAGCAGTCCGGCGGCGATTGCCCAACGTGACATACTTCTATTATAGTTTTCACCACGTTCGTACCGCATCGAAACGCCATTGCAAGTGAACGCCCTTCGTGACCAGGCCGCGCAGTTACCTCTGGCGCCCGGCGTGTACCTATACAAGGACGCGGCCGGGAAAATCATCTACGTCGGTAAAGCGAAAAGCCTGCGCGCGCGTGTCCGAAGCTACTTTAACGAAGACCGGCTGGCCGAGGCGAAGACAGGCACATTGATCTCGGAGGCCCGCGAAGTCGACTATATCCTGGTCGATAACGAAAAAGAAGCGCTGGCGCTCGAAAACAATCTCATCAAGCAATACCAGCCGCGTTACAACGTGCTGCTGCGCGACGACAAGACGTACCCTTACATCAAACTGACGAGCGAACGCTTTCCGCGTGTCTACGTGACGCGCCGTCTGAAAAAAGACGACGCATCGTACTTCGGACCCTACTTCCCTGGCAATCTGGCCTACCGGATCGTGCAGTTTATCCACCGGCATTTTCTGGTGCCGAGCTGCAAAGTCGATCTCACCCGCTTCCACCCGAAGCCGTGCCTGCAGTTTCATATTCACCGCTGCCTGGGACCGTGCGTAGAAGGCCTCACCAGTGACGACAAGTACTCAGAGGCCGTTCGACAAGTCCGCCTGCTGCTCGATGGGCGACACACCGCACTGGCCGGCGAGTTGCGCGCCCAGATCGAAGCGGCATCGGAAGAGATGCTCTACGAGAAAGCTGGCGCCCTGCGCGACGTCCTGACTACCGTGGAGGAGATTGCGGAGCGCCAGAAAATGGCGGCTGCTTCCGGTAGTGACGCGGACATTTTCGCCTACTACGCGGAACCACCGATGGTCGCCGTAAACGTGTTTCACATGCGCAATGGGCAGATTGTCGACCGCCGGGAATTCTTCTGGGAAGATCAGAACGAATTCGAGGCTTCCGAGTTTTTCTCTTCGCTGCTGTTACAGATTTATCTGGACCAACAATTCGTTCCCGCGGCGATTCACGTGCCTGTCGAATTTGAAGACTGCGCTGTGATGGAGGAACTGCTGTCGGAAAAGAAGAATCGCAAGGTGGAAATCCTGACGCCGCAACGCGGACAGAAAAAGGCGATGCTGACGCTGGCTGAGACAAACGCCAAACACAGCTTCGATGCCCGATTCCGCATCCTGAAACCATCCTCCGCCGCAATCAAAGAAGCATTGCAGGATGCGCTGAATCTGCCCGAAGCGCCAAACCGGATCGAATGCTTCGATATTTCGCACGTGCAAGGCACCGATAAGGTGGCGAGCATGGTGGTCTGGGAAGACGGGCGAATGAAGAAGGCTGACTACCGCAAGTTCATCATCCGCACGGTGGAAGGCAATGACGATTTCGCCAGCATGCATGAAGTCGTTTCGCGCCGGTATTCACGTTTGAAGGAGGAAGGCACTCCGATGCCGGGGCTGGTCCTGATCGATGGCGGTCTCGGTCAGCTACACGCCGCCGCCGATGCCCTGG
>CAIKAS010000136.1 GCA_903825445.1 uncultured Acidobacteriia bacterium | reverse complement strand
TCTGAGTCCGACGCTCCTCTTAATCTCAAGCGCCGCAAGGTCCGGCGCTCCCCTTCAACCCCAGTCCAACAATATTTAATATGACTTTGGAGACGGCCCGCGCACAGGCCGCCGCCTTCCGCACCGCTCTACGCCACGAGCACGTTACAGCATTGCAGTGGTTACTTACTCTTTGCCAGAGCCAAACCACTTACAACCCAATGGCACGCCACCAGTAACCGTGGCGGACGCATTTGGCATTGCGCTACTTACTAACGTTGTCACGTTGCACTGTTTGCCACTGACGTGTTTCCGCTCCGACGCGCGCAGAAACTCAAAAACTCAAACAGGGAGACTCACGGATGCGAATCATATGTTCGTTGTTACTATTTTCAGCGCTGGTGTGGGGCCAGGCGTTCCAAGGTTCGTTGAGAGGACGAGTCACGGATCCGAAAGATGCGGTGGTGCCGCTGGCAAAGGTCACGCTGGTGGAAGCGGCCACCTCCGTTTCCAGCAGTACGGTCACCAACGATAAGGGAGAGTACTCTTTCCCGATCCTGAATCCGAGTACGTACGATCTTGTCGTGGAAGCGCCGGGGTTCAAGAAACTGGAGCAAAAAGGCATTGTCATAGCCACGCAGACGGCGAATACGCAGGACGCGAAGCTGGACATCGGCGCGGTGACGGAAACGATCAACGTGACGGCGGAAGCGGAACTCCTCGATACGTCGGAGGCGTCCACTGGTTCGGTGATCGATCGCGAAAAGATGGAAGACATTCCGAATCTCGGACGCGATCCGTTCATGCTGGCGCGGCTGAGTGAAGGCGTAGTCTGGACGGGAAATCCGAAGTTCGACCGTATGGAAGATCAGAGCGGACAATCGGCGGTGTCGATCGCGGGCGGCCCACAGCAGACCAATAACTACACGCTGGACGGAGTTTCGATTACGGACTCGACCAACCGGGCGGTGATTATTCCGGACATGGAAGCAGTGCAGGAAATGAAAGTTCAGGCGAATACTTACGATGCTTCCATGGGACGCACCGGTGGCGGAACCTTCAACGCGACTCTGCGTTCCGGCACAAACCGGGTGCATGGTTCGCTGTTTGGCACCATTCGCGAAACGAACTGGCTGGCGAATACATTTTTCTCGAACCAGGCCGGAATTCCGATTCTTTCGCAGCCATTCAAGAACTACGGCGATTCGCTCGGCGGCCCGATCCGGATTCCGAAGATATATGACGGGCGAAACAAGACCTTCTTTTTCGTGACGACGGAAGGCTACCGCATGTTTGACGCAGCGACCACGGTGGAATCCGTACCGACGGACCTTGAGCGCGCCGGGAATTTCTCCCAGAGTCTTTCGACGACGAAGAACGGCTCGCAGCAGGTGATGTACGATCCGTTGAGCACTAATCTGACGACCGGCGCGCGCACGCCGTTTGCCGGGAATATTCTTCCGCCGAGCCGGATCAGTCCAATCGGTCTGGCGCTGGCCGCCTGGTATCCGGAGCCGACATCGGTAGCTACGTATTACGGACAGCCTAATCAGACGGTGGCGGTGAATACGCAGGATCGTGCCGATCAGGGGACGTTCAAGGTTGATCACGAGTTCTTCCCGTGGCTGAAGGCGTCCGCTTCTTATATTCACTACGGCAGCACGGAGCCTTCGAACCAGTGGTTTCAGACGATTGCGACGCCGAATCAAAGCATCATTTACAGGCATGTGGACGGCGTAGCCGCAAACGCAGTGGCGACGCTGAGTCCGACAACGGTGCTCACGGTTCGCTTCGGTCAAAATCGCTTTCCGGATTTCGATCCACAGCAGAGCAACGGTTTCCGTCTGACTTCGCTGGGCTTCCCGGCGGCGGTTGACGCGCTAACTCCTCAGTATCCGTCATTTCCCAGCATATCGACAGGAGAATTCGCCTCCTACGGCGGTGGCACCGCGAGTTGGACGGTTTACCACTCGCAGAGCATCAACGCCGAAGTCTCGAAGTTCATGGGGAAGCACAGTCTGAAGGCCGGCTTCGACTACCGGTTAGTTGCTGACGCTACGGAAACGCCGGAAGGGCCGAGCAGCTTCGGGTTTACGTCCGGATTTACGTCGCAGACTCCTACGAAAACGGTAACCGGCACGGGCGGCGGACTTGCGAGTATGCTGCTGGGGGATCCGGCGAGCGGCAGCATTACTGTCGGCCAGCAGTTCCGCGATTACGTACACTACACGGGGTGGTTCATTCAGGACGACTATCGGGTTACTTCGAAGCTGACTCTGAACTTCGGCTTCCGGGGCGAGCACGAGAGCAACCCTGCCGAAGTCAACAATAAGTTCCTGATCGATGCGAATCTGAATGTTGTGAATGCGCTGCAGGCCAGCATACCGAGCCTGACGCTAAAAGGGTCGGCGGAATTCGCGGGCGTGAACGGAAATCCGAACCATGCGGGGAATCCTCTGGGAATTAAGGGTGGCCCGCGGTTTGGTTTCGCTTACACGGTTGACCCGAAGACGGTTGTTCGCGGCGGGTATGGAATCTTCTGGATTCCGCAGTCGTTCTCGGCGCAGCAGGCCACTGGTTACTCTCAGGCGACGAGTATCGTTAGCTCGACCAACAACAACTACACGCCTTATGCGACGCTGAACAATCCTTATCCGAACGGTCTGACCCCCATCGCCGGAAACACGCTGGGTGCGCTGACCGCTATTGGATCTGGCATCACGACTACCGACCCGGGCAATCGCTCGGCGGGCTACGTGGAACAGTTCTCGCTGGACATACAGCGTCAGATTACCAAAAATGCTTCGCTTCAGACCGGTTATATCGGATCGCACACTCTGGATCAGCCTTACTCGGTCGCGTTGAACCAGCTGAATCCCAGTTACTTTGCCCTGGGCAGTTCGGGACTGAGCAAAGTGGTAGCGAATCCGTTCTACGGATACGCTCCCACGACTACGTCGCTCGGGACCAGCACAACCCTGGCGGAATCGAATCTGCTGACGGCTTATCCGGCCTACACATCGGTAGGTTTGAATACGGCTATGGGACGGTCGATCTACTACGCGTGGTACGGCAAGGGTACGTGGAAGATGAAATACGGGCTTACGCTCAACTTTGCGTACACATGGTCGCGCGTGATGAGTCTTGCCGCCGTGCAAAACTACGACGCGCCGATCGTTCCGCAGGGCTGGACGAGAGGCGCGACGGATCAGCCGAACAGCTACTCGAACTCGTTCACCTACCTGCTTCCGGTGGGCAAGGGCCAGATGTTCATGAAGAATGCGAGCCTTCCGCTGCAGTATTTGTTCGGCGGATGGTCGGTACAATCACAGATGCTGATCCACTCGGGTACGCCGCTCAGCGTATCGCAAACGAATGCGAATACCGGATGCAACGGGTGCGGGCAGTTTCCAAACGCAACCGGAGTTTCGGCGCAGACAACGGGTTCGGTGGATTCCAGAATCACGGACTGGCTGAATCTGGCGGCGTTTACGGCGGCACCTGCCTACACGTTTGGCAATGTCGCACCGAGGCTGAATGTTTACTCCCCGCCGTTGTTTAACATCGACGCGTCGTTGTTCAAGACGGTGACCTTTAAGGAGTACTATCACGTGCAGTTCCGGGCAGAGGCGCTGAACGTCACCAACACGGTGTTGTTTGCGTCGCCATCGACTAACATCAGCAGTCCGGGAACGTTTGGAACGATTACGAGCCAGACGAACTTCCCGCGGTTGTTCCAAATCTCAGTTCGCATTACGTTCTGATGTGCTGAAAGTGTCTACGGAGGCTGAAACGGGGGCCGGTTCGCCGGTCCCCTTTCAGAAGAAGCGGGATGCAGTTTTGGAGGGTCAACGGATGAAACCCGGACGTCCTACTCCCAGTCTGTTGTTGTCGGAAGAAGAGCGTGCCACATTGCTGGCGTGGACGAGGCGCGCGAGATGTCCACAGGCGCTGGCACTGCGCGCACGGGTGGTGCTGCTTTGTGCCGCAGGGCGGTCGAATACGGACACTGCGGCCGAACTGCACGTAACGATTCAGACCGTGGGCAAGTGGCGGCAGCGGTTCATCGACAAGCGCCTGGATGGCCTTCTTGATGAGCCAAGACCGGGTACACCGCGGAAACTGAGCGAAGCGGATGTGGACAGGGTGCTGGGACTGACGCTGGAATCGGTTCCGGCGCATGCGACGCATTGGTCGACCCGATCGCTGGCGGCGGCGAGCGGACTAAGCCGTGCGAGCGTTCACCGCATCTGGCGGGCGTTTTCGCTGCAGCCGCACAGAATAGAAACCTTACGGCTGCTGAAGGATTCGCTCTTTTTGGAGAAAACGCCCGATCCGAGCGAGGTTGCCGAGTGATGACGAGCTTGAACCGGGCCAGTGATGCTACGGTAAAAGTATGGACAAACGACTCGCAAAGCGGCATAAACGCCAGGTGGCGCGCGCCCGCGCCAATGTGAAAACTTCGGAACCGGATGTGCGCACGCCGGAACAGATTGAGGCTGATCGCGAGGCCAGCAGGGCAGGTGGGTTGAACAGCACCCAGCAAAAGACTGCCGCTGCGGGTTCACGGCCCGTACGGCATAATCCGGCGATTGCGCAGGGTAGTGCGGCTAAGACGGCTGTTTAATTTAGCCACAGATGCACGCGGATTAAGACGGGCGCCCGAGGGCGGTGACTATTTCGTGCAGGGCGTCGGGTGTTGAGTTCGCCGGGACCGGGGCGCCGACACGGATGGTGACCCGAGGGCGGAACCAGTGTTCCCAACTTTGGAATACTTCGCCGCCCTTGCAACTCAGAGGATGTCCAAACAGGCCGTCGATGTGCATCGGAACTATGGGGCAATCGAGGCCTCGCAGGATGCGCTCGTAGCCTCGTTCAAATGGCCCGATTTTCCCGTCGCGTGTGATCTGGCCTTCCGGAAAAATTGCCACTAACTTGCCTTCTACGAGTTGTTCGTGCGCAGTTTTGAGGGCGCGAACAATAGTTTTTGGCGCATTCGCGTCAATGGGGATGGCTTTGAGCACTTCGAAAACGGGGCGGCAGAACGAGGCCTCGTAGATTGGTTTCCACATCAGGAACCGAATGAAACGGTGGGTGGCATAGCCAGCCAGCACGGCATCGGCATACGAGACGTGGTTGGAGACGAGCAGGGCAGCGCCTGATTCCGGAATATTCTCCCGACCGACAATTTCAATGCGGAACATCAGATTGGCCGCGACAAACAGGACGAAGCGGATGGTTATCGCTGTCATCAGGCGAGTGACAATCACCGCGCCCACCAGCGAAGCGAGGCCGAGGACAACAAAAATGACGCGCGGATTCCAGTGCAACATGCCGTGCATCGCGATAAGCATGACGTAGGCGACGATCATGGCGACGCTGTTCATCAGGTTATTGGTGGCGAGCATGCGCCCTTTTTCATCTGCAGCGGGAGCTTCCTGAACGTATGCGTTCAGTGGCACGGCCATGAACCCTCCGCCAAAGCCGACGAGGCCAATCGCGACCATCGCGACTTCGTAGTTGGTAGTGGAGGCAACGAGGAGTGAGAATATCCCCATAGTTACGGAGCCAAAGGGTACCAGGCCGAGTTCGACATGATCGCCGGAAACGCGGCCGGCGATAAGACTCCCGATTCCAATGCCAAACGCCAGTGACGTGAAGAGCAGGCCGGCGCGCGTTTCAGCGACGTGAAGGATTTCACTGCCCTCCAGGACAAGCACCAGCTGAAACAGCGCCCCGAGGAACCAAAACCAGGAAATGCCGAGCATGGTGAAGGCCAGGGGACGACGGGTACGCAGGGCGCGTACGCCGCCGGCGATCTCTCCGAAGGGATTCCACTGGAACGCTCCGAGACGTCCGGCGGCCGGAACACGCGGAATATGCAGGCTGAAGAGTGTGCCGGCGACAGCGATGGCGAGCATGGTGAAGCCCATTTGCAGCGGCTCGTTTTTCCAATATTCGAACAGCGCGGAACCGAAACTGGTACCAATGACGATGGCGACGAAGGTGGTCAGTTCGAGCAGACCGTTGGCGCGCGAAATTTGCGCCTCGCCGACGGCCTCGGGCAAAATGCCATATTTCGCGGGGCTGAAAAACGTGGCCTGAGTGCCGAGGAGGAAGAGCACGATGAAAAGCAGATTGAGGCTGCCGGCTGCCAGGGCGAAAATGCCCATGACCATGGTGACGACTTCCAGCGATTTAGTGATGCGTAGTACGTGTGTTTTTGAGTATCTATCCGCCAGTTGGCCTGCGTAGCCGGAGAACAGGATGAAAGGAAAGATAAAGGCTGCGCCCGCGATAGCGAGGTAGCGTGAACTGGTGGCGCTATCGAGGGCGATGCGCACGGCGGTAAACGACACGATCATTTTATAAACGTTGTCGTTGAAGGCGCCGAGAAACTGGGCCCAGAGAAAGCCTTCGAAGCGCGAGTCGGCGAGCAGGGAACCGTATCCGTCGTTGCGTTCGTGAGGGTTCATGAATGATGCGCGATGGCGGAATGAATCGGGCCGCGTAGATCAGTATGGCATTGAACGCCGTTGCACGTGGTGGTCCGAATCCTGATACAATTCGATGACGGCAAGATAACAAAAAATTCAGATGCCGGCCGGGGATTCTGCTATATGGACAAGCCAGCGCAAAATATACAAGATAGTTTTTTAAATAATGCGCGCAAGGAAAAAGGGGTAGTAACCATCTACCTTTTGAGTGGAGTTAAACTCACGGGTCGCATTAAGAGTTTCGATAAGTACTCCCTTGTTCTTGAGACGAACAATCAGGAGCAACTGATTTTCAAACACGCGATCTCGACGGTTGTGATCATCAAGAGCCTGCACCACAGTCCGCCGCCGCTACCAGTTCCCGCGGCGAATGTGTCGTCGGCAGCCGCCGGGTCATCGTCCGAGGGATAGGCGAGAGGAACACCTCCGACGCATTCTCTCGAACAGACACCCGAACGCGCCATCCTGGCCGGTTTTGAACGTCGGCGCGGCACTGCTTCCGCGGCCGCAGGGGAGTCGTTTGCAGAACTGAAGGAACTGGCCCTGAGCGCCGGGGCAATTGTGGCGGGCGAGATGTTTCAGGTTCGTCCGAACGTTGATGCCGCCACGCTGTTCGGCCAGGGCAAGGTCGAAGAAATCAAACAACTGGTTGAGGCGCTGGCGGCCGATGTTGTCATCATCGACAACGACCTGACGCCGACGCAGCAACGCAACATCGAAAGTGTGGTCGGGACCAGAGTCATCGACCGGACGCAACTTATTCTGGACATTTTTGCCAGCCGCGCGAGAACCGCTGAAGGTCGCCTGCAAGTGGAACTCGCGCAGCTGAAGTATCTGCTGCCACGGTTGACCGGGCAGGGTGCGGCGCTTTCGCGACTGGGCGGCGGTATTGGAACGAGGGGTCCGGGCGAAACGAAACTGGAGACTGACCGAAGGCGCATTGGCGTCCGGATCAGCAAACTCGAAAAAGATCTGGAACGTGTTCGCAGGGGTCGCGCACTGCACCGCACCAAACGCGATTCCGTGCCCGTTCCAACGGTGTCACTGGCTGGCTACACAAACGCGGGAAAATCTACGCTATTCAACCGGCTGACATCTGCGGCGGTGCTGGCGGATGCGAAGATGTTCGCGACGCTGGATCCGACGGTTCGGCCGATCACCCTGCCTTCCAGGCGGCGGATTCTGCTGAGCGACACGGTGGGTTTCATTCGCAATCTTCCGACAACACTGGTGCAGGCGTTCCGCGCGACGCTCGAAGAGGTAGCGGAAGCGGCGCTCATCCTGCACGTGGTCGATGTGTCGTCGGATGATGCGCACGTGCATGTGGCTGAAGTGTTGCGGATACTTGCCGAGATAGGGGCCTCGGAGACGCCGCAGATCCTGGTACTGAACAAATGCGACCGGCTCGACGGAACGGATGCGGAGGCGGACGCGAAAGTTCTGGCAGTGCGTCTCCTAAGCGATGCGGGACACGAAACTCCATTGCCGGCGGTGCTGGTGAGTGGACTCACCGGGGCTGGTTTAGATCGCCTGTTTGTCCAGATAGACGCGATTCTGCAATTCGATTCGGTGGAAACGGTTACGTTCCGGATTCCGCTCTCGGACGGGGCGTCCCTCGCGCTGCTGCACGAACGGGGCAGGGTGCTTAAAGAGGATTATGATGGAGAGGTGTGTCTGGTGCGGGTAGAGGCTCCGGAATCTCTCCGTTTGCGACTTCGGCGATATGTGGCAGGAGTGGCGCGGGCGTCTCAGTGGAGCCATCAGCCCGGGGACGGTTTGGCTGAGCCTGTGGAAAATTCTGTGAACAAGTAGGTGTGGTTACGCGCAAGTGCTTGTAGTTCAAGAGGTTCTTTGGTATTGAACCGCTTTGCAGCAATTCTCCTAAGCCTATTCTTTTTAGCGGGTTAGTGCGAGTTTTTAAGTTTTTTTGCGTTTTTTCTGAGGGCTGGCTTTTTTTCTTCGAATTCGGTACGATTTCCACAGTCACACAGCGGCGGGGCTTGACAAGTGAGAACCGGCTAATTTCATCGATGAACATTCCGAACCGTCTGACGATAGCCCGAATTTTTTTCGTTCCCCTGCTGGTAACAGTAGTGGTGCAGGAGCGGGTTTCGTTTCATTTCGACGGACTTGTCATCACCAACGATCTGATCGCGCTGGCGATTTTTTGGATCGCGGCGGCAACGGATTTGCTCGATGGCTATCTTGCGCGCCGCTGGCAACAGGTGACCACCATCGGGACACTACTGGACCCGATTGCGGATAAACTCCTGGTATCCGCGGCGTTGATTGCGCTGGTACAGGAGAAAGTAGTTCCGGCATGGCTGGTGGTGCTGTTGATTGGGCGGGAGTTCGCGGTATCCGGACTTCGAAGCATCGCGGCATCGGAGGGATTCACCATCGCTGCGAGCGAGTTGGGTAAGACGAAAACGGCTTCGCAGGTTCTGGCCATATCCCTGTTGATGATCAGCATCCATCACCCAGGCGTGCTGCCGTCGGCGAGGTTCTCCCTTTATTTGGTGGTATTGTTTTCCCTGTGGTCCGCCGTGGCCTACTTTGTGAAGTTTTGGCGGATGGTAGACGCCAACATCAAGCAGCGTCGCAGGACTGAACTGCTTACTGCCGACCGTTTGCGGAGACGCGCACTTTTCGCTGAAAAGAGAGCCGCAATGATGGTGCGACGTCAGGCTAAAGCGGAGAAGAAGCGGTCGGATTTTGCGGCACGAACTGCGGACCTTCCGCCGTCAACCTAACTGTTCGAACCTGGCCCCGGGGGCCGATCGGGTCGAGAGTCTTACCATTCAGGGAAATATCGAGTCCACCCGCGTTGCCGGTGAGGATTCTCACCTGTGCGTCGGCAGCAATAGTGCGCTTGTCATTGGGATGCAGGAGGCCAACGAACGCGGTGCGTCCATCGGCGCTGACCTGAACCCACGCAGCTTCGCGGGCAGTGAGCACTACCTGGACAGGGCGGTTGTTATCGAAGCCTTCAGGCGCAGTTTGGTTCGAAGCCGACTGGCTGGCACTCGAATTAAAATTGGGGGAATCCGCCAGCGCGGATTGTTGACTCACGGGGAGAGAAACAGCGGTGGCTATGCTGGCCGCAGTGGGCGCATTGCTTTTCGGCGCCGGAGTGGAGGCCACGGTGGAAACGGTCCGGCGGAAATGGTTCCAGTAGTACCAGCCACCCCCGGCCGCTCCGCCCGCTATCACAAGCCATAGAGCGGAAACGAGAGCGGCGACGAGGCGCGGGTCCCATTTGGTACGGCCTCCGCGGGAGGGAGGATTGGGGAGCGGCGCGGATTCAATGTCGACTTTCGGGAGGCGCGAGACAAGAGCATCGGCGTCGAGGTTAAGTTCGAGAGCGTAAAGCCTGACGAAGTTTCTGGTAAAGACAGTTCCGGGCAGACGTTCGAACGCTTCCGCTTCGATCGCTTCGAGCGAGCGCGGTGAAATCCTGGTGCGCTGAACAATATCGTCCAGCGTCAGGGCCTGGCGCAAACGTTCGCGCCGCAGTTCTTCTCCGATGCCGTTCACAGCCACGTCACCGCTCCTTTCGTTTTCAAATCCTCATTCGACCGCCCAACAGAAAGGCGACGGCCGATCCAAACCGCTCTCTGCAGATAGCGGCCTGATCAGGAATTGGTCTGGTCCCGGGCAATCCGACACCAGCCTGAAATGGCAAAAAGTCCTTCCTGACATGGTACAACAATCCCATGTCAAGTTGTTCCCGGCTTGATTATGGTCAAATCGGCCCGGCCCGGATCGGGCGTTTGAGGCACCCCGGCGTATGCCGGTTTACTCTGAAGAGTATGAGATTGGTGTCGGGCATCTGTGTCCTGTTACTGGCCGTACTTGCGCCTGGAATCTGCAGCGCGCAGGCGGCAGCGAAGACCGGCGGGGGGAAGAGGTTCAGCGGGAGCGCCGCACTCGACTTTACCGCGAAGTCGGTTGCATTTGGACCCAGGCCCTCGGGCAGCGCGGCGAATCTGAAACTGCGGGCGTATATTAAGGGGCAACTGGGAGCCTGCGGTTGCGAGGTTTCTTCAGACGCGTTTACCGCGCAGACGCCGGATGGACCTGTGGCGATGGAGAACATCATCGCGAAGTTTCCGGGCAAGTCGGGGCGGGCAATCGCGATCACCGGCCACTTCGACACGAAGAAGATGGCGGGTTTTGTGGGCGCGAACGACGCCGGTTCGTCTACGGGTATTCTGCTGGAGTTGGCGGCCGTGCTGGCGGGGAGACCGCGGGAGGACGACGTGTATCTGGTTTTCTTCGATGGCGAGGAAGCCGTGCGTGACTGGTCAGCAACAGACAGCACCTATGGGAGTCGACATCTGGCGCGGAAGTGGACGGGGGACGGGACGAACCGGCGTCTGAAGGCGCTGATCAACGTGGACATGACCGGCGATAAAGATCTGGACATTGTGTATGAGATGAATTCCGTCCCTTCCCTCCGGAAACTGGTGTGGGATAGTGCGGATGCGCTGGGTTATACAGGGGAATTTCTGCGTCAGCCGAATGCGGTGGAGGACGACCATCTGCCGTTTTTGGAGGCGGGAGTTCGCGCTCTGGATCTGATCGACTTCAACTACGGGCCCAACAATATGTACTGGCATACGCCACAGGACACGATGGACAAACTGGGCGCGCATAGTTTCGAAGTGATCGGCAATGTGCTGATGCGGGTGATTCCCGAACTGGAAGCGGAGAAATAGATGCCGGAATCGGAAAAGCAAGAGTGAGTGAAACCAAGATGGACGGCGTCATTGTCGTCAACAAGCCAACGGGCTGGACGTCGCACGATGTTGTGGCGAAGATGCGGGGAATCGCGGGGACCCGCAGTGTGGGGCATCTCGGGACGCTGGACCCGATCGCTACAGGAGTGTTGCCGGTGATGGTGGGGCAGGCAACGCGACTGGCGCGATATTTCGATAAGTCGGAAAAGGCGTACGAAGCGGTAGTGCGGTTCGGATTTGCCACGACGACTTACGATCGGGAGGGTGAACCAACGACGCCGGTGACCGAAGTGCAGGTTTCGGCGGAACAGATTGAAGCTTGCCTGGTCCCGATGCGGGGCGATATTTCCCAAATGCCGCCTCCGGTATCGGCGAAAAAGATCGGTGGCGTTCCCGCCTATAAGCTGGCGCGGAAGAACCTGCCCGTTGAGCTTTCGGCAGTGCCCGTATCGATTTACGAATTGACGCTTGTGAGCGCCGACGGTGATCGGGCGAGGCTGCGGGTTCGGTGCTCGGCGGGAACGTATATCCGATCTATCGCCCACGAACTGGGCGCGGCGCTGGGGTGTGGGGCGCACGTAGAGGAGCTGCTGCGGACGGTTTCGGGGTCTTTCCTGCTCGCGCAATCGCATACGCTCGATAATCTGCAGGAGATGAGGTCGGAAGCGCGTTTGCACGAGGCGCTTCTGCCAATGGCCGAACTGTTGCCGCAGTTTCCCCCGGTGAATGTGGACGACGTAGTGACGCGACAAATCCGACAAGGGCGTGACTTCAGCGTTTCCGCATTCAGGACGAATCCGTGGGCAGAACATGTGAAGGCGATCAGCCCGGAAGGCGAACTGGTGGCAATCGGTCAAATTGCGCTGCCGCATGTTTACCATCCTGTCGTGGTTTTTAGCGTTTAGTCTTTACGCGGAGCCGACTGCGAGAGCCGAACCGAGCGAATTCATACCAACTACTGCGGTTTGCTGCGTGATTTCAGCGGTTGGATGCTGGTGGAATCGGGGGCGTCCGTTACACTGGTAATTTAGTCGCTTCACCCCCGGAAAACCTCTACTGTGTGGATCGTTAAACTCGCCCTACGCCGCCCTTACACGTTCGTCGTGATGGCGGTTCTGATTGCCGTTCTCGGTGGCCTGGCCATTGAGACGATGCAAAAGGATATCTTCCCCTACATCGATATTCCGGTGGTAACTGTGTTGTGGACTTACACGGGGATTTCACCGGAGGAGATGAACAGCCGGATCGTGACGCCGTTCGAACGCGGGATGTCCACTACGGTCAACGACATTGAGCACATTGAATCTTCGTCGTTCACCGGCATCGCGATTGTTCGTGTTTACTTCCAGCCGAATGTGAAAATCGATCTGGCCATCGCGCAGATCACGGCTCTCAGTCAGCCGATTCTCCGAATCATGCCGCCGGGCATTTTCCCGCCTGGAATTCTGAAGTACGACGCGTCCAGCGTGCCCATCCTGCAGTTGGGTCTTTCCAGCAAGACGATGAGCGAGCAGGAAATCTACAACTACGGGCAGAATTTTATACGCACTCAGCTCGCCAGCATCCAGGGCACCTCCGTGCCGTCGCCATACGGTGGCAAATCCGCCCAGGTGATGGTGGACCTGGATCCGAAGGCGATGTTTGCGAACAACGTTTCGGCGACCGATGTTTCCAACGCAATCAATGCGCAGAACCTGATCCTGCCGGCAGGCGACGCCAAGATGGGGGATCGGGATTATTTCGTTCGCCTCAACAGCAGCCCGACCACGATCCAGGGACTGAACGATTTACCGCTGAAGGTAGTGAACGGCTCCGTGAAGTATATCCGCGATGTCGCGCAGGTGCGCGACGGATATGCTGTTCAGACCAACATTGTTCGCGAGAATGGACGCCGCTCCGCGCTGATAACCATTTTGAAGAATGGCCAGGCGTCGACGCTGGATATTGTCCGTTCAGTGAAGAAGCTGCTGCCTACGGTTCTTGCAGGGCTGCCGCCGGGACTCGACGTCAAGCCGATGTTCGACCAGAGTCTGTTTGTGGAGGCCGCGATCATGGGCGTGGCCCGGGAAGCGCTGATCGCCGCCGGCCTGACCGCCCTGATGATTCTGTTGTTCTTAGGCAGTTGGCGCAGTACGCTGATCGTCTGTACTTCCATTCCGCTGGCGATCCTGACTTCTTGTATCGTCCTGTGGTCTATGGGTCACACGATTAATGCGATGACGCTCGGAGGCATGGCGCTGGCGGTCGGCATCCTGGTGGACGACGCCACGGTAGAAATCGAAAATGTCCACCGCAATATGGGAATGGCGAAGCCGCTGACGCGGGCGATTCTGGACGGAGCGCAGCAGATCGCACTGCCTGCGTTTGTTTCCACACTGGCGATCTGCATTGTGTTCGTGCCGGTGCTCCTGCTGACAGGACCGGCGAAGTTTCTGTTTACGCCGCTGGCGCTGGCGGTGGTGTTCGCGATGATGATGTCGTATTTTCTCTCGCGAACTATTGTCCCGACGATGATGCACTTCATGCTGCGGCCTGAAGTGGAAATTTATGCCAGAGGAGAAGAAGGTCTGGCGCACGCCAAAGGCGTAATCTGGAAGACGCACCACCTTTTCAATATCCAGTTCGAAAAGATGCGCGCGAAATATGCGAAGGCGCTGGGATGGTGCCTGCATCATCGCGTCCGGGTTTCGCTGATTTACGGGTTTTTTGTCGGTGGGTCGCTGCTGCTGGTTCTGGCCGTGGGGACTGATTTCTTTCCCACTATCGACTCGGGGCAGATGCGACTTCACGTACGCGGACCGGAAGGGATGCGAATCGAGGAAACAGAGCGGGTCTTCGGTCAGGTAGAAGACGCGATTCGCGCCGAATTGCCGCATGGCGCCCTTTATGAAGTAATCGACAATATTGGCCTGCCCAATGGCTTTAGCCTTGCGTTTGGCGATTCGGCGACTATCGGAAGCAGCGATGGCGAAATCCTGCTGTCGCTGAATCCGGAGAGTCATCTTGCGGTTGCGGAGGTGCAGCGCAAGTTGCGTCGATCGCTGCACGAAAAGTTTCCGGACGAAGTATTTTTCTTCCAGGCCGCAAACATTACCAATCAGATTCTGAACTTTGGTATCCCGGCGCCGATTGACGTTCAGATCACAGGTCGCGATGAGAAAGCCGCATACAAGGTCGCGCAGTTGCTGGAGCCTTTGCTGAAAGTGATTCCCGGAGCTATCGACGTACACATCAGGCAAGAGACGAATACGCCTGCAATCGATTTCAGCGTCGATCGCAACAAGGCTGCGCAAGCCGGCATGACACAGCAAAATGTCGCCAACAGCATGCTGATATCGCTGAGCGGGAGCGGACAGATCGCGCCGACACAGTGGCTGAATCCAGTGAACGGCGTCAGCTATTCCGTTGGTGTGCAGACGCCGCAGGCGCGTATGAGTTCCCTTGACCAGTTGCGCGAAACGCCTATCAACGCCCTGGCCGGTAATTCTCAGCCTCAGTTACTGGAAAACCTGCTAAGCGGGACCCGCCGCACGGTCACATCCGGCATGTTAAATCACTATAACGTGCAACCCGTATTCGATATCTATGCCAACACGGACCGGCGGGATCTTGGTGGAGTGGCCCGCGACATTCAGAAGGTTCTGGATTCGACGCGAAAGGACGTTCCGAAAGGGCTTACGGTGACTCTGCGGGGGCAGGTGGAGACCATGATTTCGTCGTTTGAACGACTGAGCCTTGGCCTCGTATTTGCCGTTCTGCTGGTTTATCTGCTGATGGTGGTGAATTTTCAGTCTTGGCTGGATCCGTTCATCATTCTGACGGCGCTTCCCGGGGCGTTCGCAGGCATCCTCTGGATGCTCTTCGTCACGCAAACGACTATCAGCGTGCCATCCCTGATGGGTGCCATTATGGCGGTCGGCGTAGCTACTGCCAACAGCATTCTTCTCGTGACCTTCGCTAACGACGAACGCGCGGAAGGCAAAGATCACATTGAAGCGGCACTTTCCGCCGGTGTTACGCGCATTCGGCCCGTGCTGATGACTGCACTCGCGATGATCGTCGGTATGTTGCCGATGGCGCTGGGCATGGGTGAGGGCGGTGAGCAGAACGCTCCTCTGGGGCGGGCGGTCATCGGCGGATTGTTATTCGCCACCTTCAGCACCTTGTTCTTTGTTCCGATGGTCTACAGTTTTCTCCGGCGGAAGCCTCCGATCAATCAGGATCGGCAGATCGAAGAAGAAGCGCACCAGACGTTGTCTCTGGGCGGCTCTGAGTTGGCGGGATGAGGGTATGGATTTAAATGGAAACAACGAGCAATAACGGTGAAACGCACGCGCATCACATTTCACGGGGCAAGGTCACGCTCATCGCGTTCGTACTGGCGCTGATAGTCGTTGCAGCGTGGCTGGCGGGCTATGTGCCGCGCCGGAACCAGGAGAACGCGGCGGTGGCAGCCGCGAACGAAGCTAAAACCGAGATTCCGTCCGTATCTACAACAGTTGTGCGGCAATCGGCCGCCGATGTCGATCTCGTATTGCCGGGCAGCGTATCCGCGCTCTCGGAGGCGTCCATTTATTCGCGCGCGACCGGCTACATTCGTAAGCGCTATGTCGATATCGGCGACCATGTCAAAGAGGGTCAGTTGCTTGCAGAGATCGACGCGCCGGATCTGGACCAGCAGGTGGCACAGGCCCGCGCCGCGGTAGCTCAGGCGCAGCAGCAACTGGGCATGGCCAGGGCCGCACTGATTCAGGCCGAGGCCCAGCGTGATCTGGCCAAGGCGACACTCGTACGGTACCAGGGGCTGGTGAAAGATGGAGCAGTTGCCCAGCAGGATTACGAGACTCAGGTCTCGGGTGCGAAGACCGCGGACGCTCTGGTAGTCGCCCAACAGGCGAATATAAACGCCAGTCAGGATAACGTAAATCAGGCCCAGGCGAATCTGGACCGCGTGATCGCGCTGCAGGAGTTCAAGAGCGTGCGGGCTCCCTTTGCTGGCATCGTGACTGTTCGCAATGTCGATGTCGGCTATCTGATTTCTTCGAGCGGTGGAGGCCAGGGCTCCTCGCCCTCGACGCAGTCGGGAGCCACTACTCCCTCTCTCGCATTCGGTAATGAAATGTTCCGTGTGGCGCAATTGGGTACACTCCGGATCTTTGTCGGAGTCCCGCAGTCCGCCTCTTCCAGTATCAGCGTCGGAATGCAGGCAACTGTCACTTTCGCGGATCGGCCTGGCCGCGAGTATCAGGCGAAGGTGACACGCACCGCGAGTTCGCTCGACCCCACTGCAAGGACATTGTTGACCGAGGTTCAACTGCCGAACAGCGACGGGAAGCTGTTCCCCGGTATGTATGCCAGCGTCCGCTTCCGACAGCACCGCGATTCACCTCCGATGTTGCTGCGCGGCGATGCACTGGTCACCAACGCTTCGGGCATTCAGGTGGCAGTGCTGGGCGATTCTCCGCAGGGACAGGGACTGAAGACAGTCCACATGACTCCCGTGCAGCAGGGAAGGGACTACGGCGCAGATATGGAAATCCTGGGCGGGGTTAAGGTAGGTGACATGGTCGTTATCAACCCTGGCGATGAAGTGCGTGAAGGCGCGACCGTCAAACCGTATTTAGTGCCGGCAGCACGCGGCGGTTCAGGACGATAGCGCGGGCTTTCGTCTACGATAGAACCAATGTTGAAAATCGGTACCGTTCGCTGGCGGGGCAAGTGCTCCAGGCATCCCATGTTTGATCCTTACGAAGGTGGCCCGGGGGCCGTGCGCGGCGGGTGTGAACGATGTATGTCGCTGGTGGAAATCTGCGAAACGCATCAGAAGATGCTGGCGCTGATGCGAACCTTCGCTCCGCCGCCAGAGAAAAAGAAAAAAGTTTCGCCGTTATCGTCTTTGCAGATTGGCTTGTTTGAAGAGGAGTGATTCAGTGAAAGCACGCGTATACGTTACGACGAAGAAGTCCGTTCTCGATCCTCAGGGGCAAGCGATTTGCGCTGCATTGAATGGCCTGGGGCACAAGGGGATTGAAGAGGTGAGGCAGGGTAAGTACTTTGAGATCACGCTCAATGGCAGTGAAGATCTGGATGCAATTGCCCGGGACGTGCTGAGTAATCCGGTCATTGAGGACTATCGGATCGAGAAGCTGGCGTAACCGCGATTAATTTTCGGTCGGTCGCTCAATGCCGTCAACGACGATCACCGGCAGGGATGTCTTCTGCTGCTCCAGGCGCAGGCCGAGCTGCTGGAGTGCCGTGTAGAGTGATGGCTGATCGTAACCGGGCGGCGGCGTCTGGCCGCGGATGGAATAAACGTCGAAAAGCAGCAGGATATCGAAATTGCCCTCGAGACCGGTTTTGTCGAAAACCGGACCAAGTATTGTATGGTGCAGGTTGTTTGCCAGTTGTGCCATGGTTCGTATGCCGCAGACGTTAGAGTTGTCTCTGCTGCAGAGCGACTTTTCACCGTCTTTCAACGGTCTTAATTTCGGTGTGTTCTTGTCGACAACCAGGTTGTTAACCGGGAACTCTTTCATCTCCTGATGTATCCGAAGTTTGAAACGCTCGTTGAGCAGTGACCGAAGCATGAGCTTCATGTCGTCCTGGGTGGCGTCGGCGGCGGGTGCCTTCGCCTCAATGTCATACCAATCCGTCCCCAGCCAGTCCGGCCCGCCCGAAACCTGGTAGTCCTCGACATCCCAGGCGACCTGAATGGTCTGCTTGGTCCAACTCGTTGCCGATAGCCGCCCGCCGGGAAGAAACCGGAACCAACTGCCAGCCTGTCGGTCGCTGAGCTTGACGGAAGCGACTTCAAACGCGGGCGGGTGCGCGGTTTGCGGAATCATCGCGACCGGAAGCAGAAGTAACAGAAAGATACGACGAAGTTTCATTGCCATAAAGGATATAACGTTTTTCCGTCGCAGTCTGTGTAGACGGACTGCGGTTCGTACAATAAATTCATGTGTGGAATCGTAGGGTACGTAGGCACGCAGCGAGCAGTCCCGATTATTCTCGATGGCCTGAAGCGCCTCGAATACCGTGGTTACGATTCGGCCGGTATCGCCGTCTATCGTGACGATGAAACGCTCGGTGTGCGCCGCGCCTCGGGCAAGCTGCGGAACCTGGAAGACGTTCTGCAGATCGATCCGGTGGATGGCTGCTATGGCATTGGCCACACCCGCTGGGCCACGCATGGCCGCCCGACCGAGGAAAACGCGCATCCGCATCGCGATTGCACGGGCGATATCGTCGTGGTGCACAACGGAATCGTGGAAAACTATCTCCCGCTGAAGGAGCAGTTGCAGCACGAGGGCCACGTATTCAAGACGCAGACCGATACCGAAGTCATCGCGCACCTTGTCGAAAAATATTTCGAGGGCAATCTGGAACAAGCCGTGCAGCGCGCTGTGAAGGAATTGCGCGGCGTGTTCGCACTTGCCGTGCTGAGCCGCCGTGATCCCTATAAAATTGTGGCCGCGCGGGAGGGTCCTCCCGTAGTGATCGGAATCGGCAAGAACGAGTACTTTGTCGCGTCGGACGTTCCGGCGATATTGGGCCACACGCGCGACATGTTCTTTCTGGCCGACGGCGATATGGCGATTCTTACGCCGGAAGGCGTCCGTCTCTGCGATTTCAACGGCAACGTGATTACGCGAGCGGTCCAGCACGTTTTGTGGGATCCGATCATGGCGGAAAAGGGCGGCTACAAGCATTTCATGCTCAAAGAAATCTTTGAGCAGCCGCGCGCCGTTCGGGACACGACTATTGGTCGCGTCAGTCAGGAAACTGGTCGCGTTTTCTTGGAAGAAATGGACATCACGCCGGCTGAGTTCCAGGCGTTCCGGCAGGTTCGCATCATTGCCTGCGGAACCAGTTGGCACGCGGCGCTGGCGGGCAAGTTCATGATCGAGCAACTGGCCCGGATTCCGGTGGAGGTCGATTATGGCAGCGAGTTCCGCTATCGGAATCCGATCGTCACGCCCGATTCGCTCACCGTAGTGATTTCGCAATCGGGCGAAACGGCGGATACACTGGCAGCGCAGCGGGAGGCGAAACAGAAGGGATCGAAGACGCTGGCGATCTGCAACGTCGTCGGCTCCATGATCACCCGCGAAGCTTCGGGCGCGATTTATACACATGCCGGACCGGAAATCGGCGTGGCCTCCACGAAGGCATTCACCTGTCAATTGACGGCGCTGGCGATTCTGGCCCTGTACCTCGGCCAAACGCGCGGCAATCTGAGCGAAGAGACATCGCGGGAGTTCGTGCAGGAGTTGCTCCGTATTCCCGGCAAGATCGAGACAATTCTGGGCAATGACCGCCTGTATGAAGATCTGGGCCGAAAATTGTTCCGCGCGAAAGATTTTTTGTACTTGGGACGCGGCGCACATTTCCCCATTGCGCTCGAAGGCGCGCTTAAGCTCAAAGAGATTTCTTACATCCATGCCGAAGGCTATCCCGCCGGGGAGATGAAGCACGGGCCGAATGCACTGATTGATGAGAACCTGCCCGTGGTTGTACTGGCGACGCATGACAGGTCAGACCCCGCGAGTTGCCTGCTGTATGAAAAGACACTCTCCAATATGCAGGAAGTGAAGGCGCGCGAAGGCCGATTGGTCGCAATCGTGACGGAGGGCGATACGGAAGCCCGCAAAGTAGCTGACGACGTGATTGAGGTGCCCGCTGCCCCGGATCTGTTGACACCGATTCTGGAAATCGTGCCGCTACAGTTGCTGGCGTACCACATCGCGGTGCGCCTTGGCTGCGATGTGGATCAGCCGCGTAATCTGGCAAAAAGCGTAACGGTAGAGTAGTCGATTGCGTCTCTCGGCCTGAGGGCTTGTTATCTTAAAAATAATGCGAAAACTTATTGTGGCTGGTTTGCTTGTCGCTGCTGCGGCGTGCGCTCAGAATATCTCGGTTGGCGGAATTGCCGGCGTGCCGTTTACGAATGTGGAAGCCACGACCACCATCAGCGGCATCACGTACCTTCCGGAGAGTCCGAACTTCACGCTGGGTGGCACCTTTCAGCTAAACCTCCCCGTGCACTTACGACTTGAGGTGGACGCACTCGTGCGGCCGGCGAGTTTCAAGGTGTCGAACCTGCTCTCAAATACATCGGCGACAGAATGGCGTTTTCCGGTGATCGCACAGTACCGGCTTAGTACGAAGAAGACGATTACACCGTTTGTCGGCGTGGGCGCATCATTTGAGCATTTGTATCAGATCAAGAATGCAGTGACCTCCGGTCCCGGCAGTATTGCGTCGAATTCGCCCGGCGGTCTGCTTCTGGACGGCGGGCTGGATTTCAAGTTGAAGTTGTTCCGCCTCAGCACCGAACTGCGCTATACGCGACAGGTGAATGCGGCCATTTTGGACGTCTCGCAGTTGAATCAGGCGGAAGTACTGGTCGGCGTCCACTTTTAGGTTTGACGTCACGGGTGGGCTGGCATTCGCATGCTGGCCCTGAACCGCTATCCCCGGAATACTCAACCCTACCCACTCTGCCCGGATGTATGCGGCCAACCAAGTGGACCGTTGTTGGACCCAACCGCTCGTTCGCCTTAGCACTGCTTTCTACAAGTGTCAGTGCTCCGGCTCAGTTGGCAGGCATATCTTCTTCGCCTAACTTTCGCCTATATCCCTACTAATAGTGGCCGTATCGCTCAGGCGTCTCGTATATAGTACCGTGTGTAACTGGCAGAAAACGAGCAAGATCCCCCAAAAATACCGCTTGTAATTCGGTTACGGACGTGGCACAATCTGTTGTGTTAGGGTTGTGGAGCGAAAGTTGAACAGAAGTGGATACGATCTCCCAAAATCCGGTGCCAGTCGAGTTCCCGCGGTCCACTGCGAGCGCGCGGATCGACGACAAAGGTCGTATCAAATTGTCGGCAGAATATCTTCATTACTTCGAGGCCTTGCCCGAGCAGGACGTGTATGTAACTTCGCTCGACCGGAGTATAGCAGAGATATTCCCTATCGCAAAGTGGCGTCTGATGGAGGAATTCTTCGAGGCGAACGAGGGGAATCCGGAAATCTTCCTTGCGGGGAAGAATGCGGCGCGGTTGGGCGCTATGGCCAAAGTGGACGGTCAGGGGCGAGTCAATATTCATGCGGATTTGCGCAGGACGCTGAATCTGGATGGACAGGAATTGCATATCGAACCCTACCGCCGCAGCCGAATCCAGATTTTACCGAAGGCGGCCTTCGACGCGACGGAAGAGCAGTTAACCAAGGCCGATCCGGCGGTGTTGAACGAGAGCATGCGGAAGGCGGGGCTTCCGAAATGAGATATGAAACATTACCCGGTCTTGCTGCAGGAATCGCTGGAGTTGCTCAACATCCGGCCGGATGGAACATATCTGGACTGCACGGCGGGAATGGGCGGGCACACGCGGGCGATCACGGCGCGGCTGTCGGAAGCGGGCACGGTTATCGCGAACGATCGCGATTCTCAGTCGCTGGAGATGGCGCGTGCGAACACAGCGGAGTATTGGGATCGAATCGAATTTCAGCATGGGGCGTTTTCGGAACTGAATCATTCGGGACTGGACGGCATGCTGGCGGACCTCGGTGTGAGCAGATTCCACCTGACGGATCCGGAGCGCGGATTTTCGTTCATGTCAGATGGACCGTTGGATATGCGTCTGGATCAAACCAGGGGCATAACAGCGGCCGATCTGGTGAATCACAGTGCAGAAAAACAATTAGCCGACTGGCTCTACCAGCTCGGCGAAGAAAGGAGAGCGCGGAAGATTACTGGAGCACTGATCCGAGGTCGGCCCGTTCGGAGCACACGGCATCTGGCGGATATCGTGGAACGGGCCGTCCCAAGATCGGGTCCCATACATCCTGCGACTCGAACCTTCATGGCACTGAGGATGGTGGTCAACCAGGAAATGGAAGAGCTGGACGCGCTTTTGGCGCGCGCTCCGAAAATGCTTCGTCCCGGCGGACGCATCGTCATCATTTCATTTCACTCTCTGGAAGATCGCAAAGTCAAGAACAGTTTTCGGGAGTTGGCGCGAACCGGGCAGGCCGTCTTATTGACGCGCAAACCGATTGTGCCGGGAGATTCGGAAGTCCGCGATAATCCGCCTTCGCGCAGCGCAAAGCTGCGGGCTGTGGAGATAGCGGGAGGGCGGTCGGGGTCGGCGGACAGTGAAGTCGATGCCCGAATGGACAGTGAATCGGAAGACAGCGAGGAGTAAATACCATGGCGACTCTGGCAACGATGTGGAAAAGAAGCGACGCGATGGCGGCAGTCGGAGAAAGCAGCGGCATCTGCGAATCGGATCCGTACGCACTGCGCGCCCTGCCGAACGACGGTGTATTCTTCTACTCCAAAAAAGTCGATAATTCCAGGCTTGTGCGTCAGGCGGACCCGCGGGCCGCGAGCGAATGCTGGTCGGCGGTGGGCGCCGGTGCTCTATTGCTCATGTTGGGCGTGAGCATCGTTGTGCCGCACGTGGCGCTGGTTCGCACGGGCTATCGGCTCGAAGAGCTAAAAGCGGAACGCCAGACCCTGCTGGATCAGCGGCGCGATCTGGAAGTTCGCGAAGCCTCCATGCTCAGCCCTGCGCGGCTGAATGATATTGCGCAGGCTCACAACCTGACGAGCCCGATGTCGAGCCAGGTGGTGCATCTGGATGGCCAGAATTCTCAAGGGAATCTGGCGAGCAATCAGACGCCCGGCATACCTGGCGGCAGGTAACAGGAGGACATTTCGTGGAGGTCAGAGGTCGCTCTGCCGCAGTGAATCACCGCCTTACTTCGATGGCGGTGATTTTGCTTTTATGGGCGGTGGCAATATTCGCACGGTTAATTATGCTGCAGGTCGTGGAGCATAAAAAATATGCGGACCGCGCCCGAAAGCAGCAAGAGGAGCAACTCGCTATTGCTGCGCCGCGCGGGTCCATCTTCGATCGCAACGGGCAACCGTTGGCGATCAGCGTCCCGGTCAACTCCCTGTCGGTGAATCCGATGCAGATCACTAACCCGTCGATGAGTGCGGGCGTGCTCGCCTCCTACCTCAACCTCGACCGGTCAGTGCTCGAGGAAAAGCTGACGGCTGCACGGCGGAATCACAAAGGATTTCTCTGGATCAAGCACGGTATGGATCCTTTTGAGACGGACAAGCTGAAGGGTTTGCATCTTGCTTACGCCACTTTCCACACGGAAGCCGCCCGCCACTATCCGAGTGGGGAGACAGCGGCTCATGTCCTGGGAGGACTTGGCGTAATTCCGAGCGAAGGCTCCACGGTCCAGGGTGTTATGGGGATTGAGCGCGGTCTGGATAAGACGCTGCGCGGCCAGGAAGGTTCCGAACGTCTGCTCGTCGACGTGCATCGCAACCCCATCGAATCGCATGTTGATTCGGTGGCTCACGCGGGCACGCCACTCACGCTGTCGATTGATTCCCGCATGCAGTACGTCGCCGAGCGCGAACTGAAGGCGGGCGTGATTGCGAAACATGCGCGCAGTGGTTCCGCCATCGTGATGAACCCCTACACGGGTGAAATCCTGGCCATGGCGAATTACCCGACATACGACCCGAACACGCGGCCAACTAGCCAGGAAGATCCCATATCACGCTGGGACCTTGCTGCCTCCGTGCCTTTCGAACCAGGCTCGATGTTCAAGGTCATCACACTTACGGCAGCACTCGAAACCACGAATCTGACGCCGGATTCCATGATCCCGACAGGCAATGGCACTCTGGTTCTGCCGGGCCGCGTTGTCCATGAATCGCATCACGGTTATGGCACGATCAGTATGGCTGACGTCCTCGCGAAATCTTCCAATATCGGGGCCATCATGATCGGCATGAAAGTCGGCCGTGACAACATGTACGACTATGCGCACCGCTTTGGCTTTGGACAAAGAAGCGGTCTGCCGTTGCCTGCCGAGTCTCCTGGCATCCTGCGTCCTATAACCCGATGGGGAACCACGTCACTCGCCTCCATCGCCATGGGTCAGGAAGTCAGTGTCACTTCAATCCAGATTGCCCGCGCAGCCTGCGTGATTGCAAACGGCGGCCTGCTGGTGAAACCGCGGCTTGTCGTTAAGCGCGGTGACAAACCTGAGCCCGTTGAAGCGCCGGTTCGCATCATAAAGCCCGAAACCGCAATTCTCATGCGCCAGATGATGGAGGGCGTGGTTCTCCGCGGTACTGGTCGCCTCCATGCCCGATTGAGCGGATATACTTCAGCGGGCAAAACGGGGACAGCTCAGATTTTCGATACGGCGACTCATCACTACACGCACAATTACAACGCGTCTTTCGTTGGTTTCGCACCGGTGACGAACCCTGCTCTGGTGGTCCTCGTAACAGTTCATAACACCAGCGGTGAAAACGGTCAGGGTGCAGATGCGGCCGCGCCGGTATTTTCTGCCATCATGACGGAAGCGCTGCGCATGCTGGACGTACCCCGCGATATTCCTGAGACGGAGATCGCCTCCGTTAAGCCGGGCAAAAAAGACAAGAACTTCAATGATGTCTCAATCGCGGATCTCGGCGGGTCCAGCATCATGGAAGAAGATCCGAGCGTACGACAACTTCTTGCCGAACAGATGAAGATAGTTCCCACGGACGCTGCGACCACGGAAATTCCGGCCGCTCCTTCACTGGCAATGGCGTCGTCAGGCAGAGGACCAGCTCCGGTTCCGGCGCAACAGAATGTACTTCCCGCGCCACCAGTAGTAACGCAGGCCGGCCCGCCGTCTGCCTCGCCGGTGTTGACAGCGCGCTCGCAGGAAGCAATGGTGCCCGATTTCCGCGGTAAGTCAATGCGCGATGCGCTGGCGGAGGCGTCGGGAAGCGGCATTGAAGTCACGGTGGAAGGCAGCGGAGTCGCGCGCGCCCAGCAACCGCTGCCCGGAACGCCTCTGCACCAGGGTGACAAGATTCGGATCGTTTTCACGCGCTGACTATATGATGCTGAGCGAGGTATTGGCGGGCACGCGGCTCCTGTCGGAGATACCGCCGGACCTCGCGCATGCCAATGTCGCCGGGCTCGAATACGACTCCCGCCGTGTGCAGCCAAATTTCGTCTTCTTCGCCTTTCCCGGTGCGAAAGTAGATGGCCGCGCGTTTGCCGCGCAGGCCGCCGAGAAGGGCGCGCTCGCTACCGTCAGTGAGTTGCCGGCTCCGGACGGATGGACCGCTCCATGGATTCAGGCAGTTCATGGGCGCCAAACGCTGGCGCTGGCATCGCGAACGTTTTACGGCAAGCTGGACGAGAAACTTTCCCTCACCGGAATTACCGGGACCAACGGCAAGACAACCGTTGCGTTTCTGCTGGATTCGGTGTTGAGGGAAGCCGGCAAGACCACCGCGCTTATCGGGACGATCGAATACCGAATGGGGTCGAAGACGTTGTCCGCTCCCAATACGACGCCCGAATCGCTCGACCTGGCGCGCTTGTTCTCTGAACTCGACCAGATCGGCGGAACCCACGTGACTATGGAAGTGTCTTCCCATGCGCTGGATCTTGGTCGCGTCTACGGGCTGCACTTTCACACCGCAGTCTTCACGAATCTGACTCGCGACCATCTGGATTATCACGGCACGATGGAGAAATACTTCGCTGCGAAGAAACTGTTGCTGGATGGATGCGGAGGCCCGCCGCCGCGCTTTGCAGTGATGAACCGCGACGACGAGTGGGGCCGCAAAATGACCACGCCCGGCAGTCCGACCGAAGTGCTCTGGTACGGTCTGAGCAAAGACGCTATGCTGCGCGCTCGGCATATTCGGTCCGTGGGGAGCGGCCTGCGCTTCGAAGTCACGCTCGATAAGACCAGGTTCGAGATTACGTCCTCGCTCGCGGGACGTTTCAATGTGTTCAATGTTTTGGCGGCATGCGGCGCTGCGATGACTTGCCAGTTGCCTGCTGAAACGATCGTGCGCGGAATTGAAGCGTGCAAGGGAGTGCCGGGGCGCTTTGAACGCGTCGACGAAGGCCAGCCATTTCTCGTGATAGTCGACTACTCTCATACTGACGACGCCCTTCGCAACGCGATTACGGCGGCGCGCGGTATGGAGCCGCGCAGGGTGATCACGGTTTTTGGCTGCGGGGGTGATCGCGACCGGAGCAAACGTCCGTTGATGGGGCAGGCCGCGAGTGAACTGAGCGATGTTGTCGTCCTGACCAGCGACAATCCGCGTTCCGAAGATCCACTCCAAATCATGAACGATGTGATGGTGGGAATCCGGCGTTCCGACACCAGGACCATCGTTGAACCCGACAGGGCACTGGCCATCCGCAAGGCGTTTGAAGAGGCCGGTGCGGGTGACCTTGTGCTGCTGGCGGGCAAGGGGCACGAGACGTATCAGATTTTCGCCGACCGAACCATTCACTTCGACGATCGCGAGGAAGCCAGAACCGCCCTTCGTGCGTTTGGTTTCCGGAGAGACGCGGAGTGATCATGTCGTTCAGAACCCTCGCCGGGATTATAGGTGCGCCGGGCGCAGCAGAGCTGTCTGCGTCCGGAAGCGTAACGGGCTGGAGCATTGATTCCCGATCCATTACGCCGGGTGATTGCTTCTTTGCTCTGCGCGGACCAACTCACGATGGACACGATCACGTTGCCAGTGCCTTTGCGCGCGGGGCGCAGGTTGCTGTTGTAGAGCGGGACACAGGTGCGAAAGGCTTGCAGTTAAGAGTGTCGGATACGACGATTGCACTTCAGACACTGGGCCGTAGCGCACGCCGGTCCTGGGGCGGAACCGTGGTTGGCGTAACTGGTAGCGCGGGCAAGACGACGACGAAGGATACCATCGCTGCGCTTTTGTCTACCGCGTTTCCGACCGGGCGCAACATGGGCAATTTGAATAATCATCTCGGCCTGCCGCTGTCGATCCTGCGGTTGCCTGACGATGCCAAAGTAGCCGTGCTTGAAATGGGGATGAATCACGAAGGCGAGATACGCGAACTGGCCGGGATTGCCGAGCCCCAAATTGGCGTGGTGACCAATGTCGGGTGGGCGCATACGGAAAACTTCGCAGATGGTATTGAAGGAATTGCGCGTGCCAAGAGCGAGTTGATTCAAGCCTTGCCACGCCAAGGCACCGCGGTGTTGAACGCCGATGACACCCGCGTGCGCGAATTTGGAAGGCTTCACGAGGGTCCGAGCCTTCTGTTTGGCTTCTCAGAAGACGCCGACGTGCGCGCAGAAGAAGTTTCTCTCACGCCGGAGGGCGCTCGTTTTCGCGCGCTGGGCGTAGAGTTCCAATCGCCGCTGGCGGGTCGCCACGGCGTGAGCAATGTTCTGGCGGGCATTGCAGTGGCTCATGCGATGGGCATCGCGCCGCAGAAACTTCCCGACGCCGTTCGTTCGCTCAAGCCTGGGAACATGCGCGGAGAACGCAGCGTGCAAAATGGCATCACAATTATCAACGATTGTTATAACGCAAATCCCGAAGCGATGCGGTCCATGCTGGAACTGCTTCGGGACACTCCGGCGCAACGGCGGGTTGCCGTGCTCGGAGAAATGCTGGAGCTTGGCCGCGAGGCCGGGACTCTGCACCGCAATATAGGAAGATTTGCCGCGGAGCAGGGTATTCATGCCGTCATTGGCATACGCGGCGCCGGACGCTGGATGGTTGATGAGGCCATGGCAGCGGGATTGTCGGGCGGCGCCGCGTCATTTTTTGAAACTCCCGAAGAAGCGGGTCAGTTTCTCAAACACTTTCTGAAACCGGGTGATGCTGTGCTCTTTAAGGGCTCGCGCGGCGTCCATGTTGAAAGAGCTCTGGAAGGGGCGTTTGCGGCCGAAACCGCAAGCGCGAAGAACTGAGGTTACAGAACCCGCCAATGCTCTACTGGCTCCTCTACGAAAAGCTCCACACGCTGGTCTCGCCATTCCGCGTGTTCGAATACGTGACGGCGCGGACCATGTTCGCCAGCCTGACGTCTCTGTTTCTTTGTATCCTTCTGGGACCCTGGATGATACAGCGGCTGCGCGAACTGCATTTCGGCCAGAGTATTCGCGAGGATGGCCCAAAATCCCATCACAAGAAAGCCGGCACGCCGACTATGGGCGGGCTTCTGATCATGGTCAGCACGATCGGCCCCACGCTGCTTTGGGCAAACCTGACCAGCGTTTATGTCTGGATAGCTCTCTTGGGATTCGTGGCGTTTGGTGTGATCGGATTCATTGACGACTATGCCAAGGTTTCGAACAAAAGAAACCTGGGTCTCACCGCCAAACAGAAATTCGCCATGCAGTTGCTGGTAGCGGCGCTGCTGACCGGCGTGCTGGCTCTGATGCAGTATTACAAGCTTTATTCCACTACGCTCAACGTGCCCTTCATCAAGCAATACAAACCGGATCTGTTGATCCACGCCTTCATGGGTAGCCCTTACACATTTGCGTTCGGTTTTCTGATGTTCTACTTTTTCGTGGTGCTGGTTGTGGTCGGCTCAAGCAATGCTGTGAATATCACGGACGGGCTTGACGGACTGGCAGCTGGTCTCATGGTGATCGCGGGCAGCGCGCTCACCGTACTGGCGTTTATCAGTGGGCACAAAGATCTCTCGACGTATCTCCAGTTGGCGCGAAACGCCCACACTGCGGAACTCACTATATTCTGCGGGTCGCTTACCGGCGCCAGCCTTGGCTTTCTCTGGTGGAATTCACATCCTGCCGATATCTTCATGGGCGATGTGGGCTCTCTCTCGATGGGCGGTGCGATGGGTGTTGTGGCCATTCTCATTAAGCAGGAGTTGCTGCTGCTTTTCATTGCAGGCGTCTTCGTGATTGAACTCATGAGTGTCATCCTGCAGGTAGGTAGTTTCAAATTACGGCAGAAGCGCATCTTCAAAATGGCGCCGATTCACCATCATTTTGAGGCGCTGGGCTGGCAGGAGTCGAAAATCATCGCGCGGTTTTGGATAGCGGGCCTCGTGCTCGCGCTGTTCGCGCTGACGACCCTTAAACTGAGATAAAAATGAAACTCGATGGCATCAGAGCGTTGGTGGTAGGGATGGAGAAGTCGGGCCGGGCATCGGCCGATTTTCTTAGGTCCCGCCATGCCAGCGTGACCACGACGGACATCAGGGCAGTGGAAGCCCGTGGATTTCGTCTGCAAACCGATGAGTTGTTCACGGACGACTGGAACCTCATTGTGTTGTCTCCTGGTGTCCCTGCAGATTTACCAGCGTTGGAAAAGGCACGGGAACGCGGCATCAACGTGATTGGCGAGATCGAACTGGCTGCGCAATTTCTTCAGGGAAGGACGATCGGCATTACTGGCTCCAACGGTAAGACGACGACTACGTCTCTGGTGGGCCACATTCTCGCGTTCGCCGGTGTGCCCGCGCAGGTCGGCGGAAATATCGGTACTCCTGTCATCGCTATGACGGAAAGGTCTCGCGATGATCAGTGGAATGTGCTGGAGCTATCCAGCTTTCAGCTGGAGACCGCGCGAACATTTCATGCTTACGTCGGCGTCTGTCTGAACGTGACCCAGAACCACCTGGACAGGCACCACACCATGGAGAATTACACGGCGGCCAAAGCGAATCTGTTTCGCATGCAGTTGCCCGGCAGTTACGCCGTACTGAATGCCGGCGATGCCGCTTGCCGTTCCTTTGCCGAACTAACCGTGGCGCAGAAAGCCTGGTTCAGCAAAGGCGATATCCGAAAAGGGCAGATCTGGCTGGACGATGATACGCCCCTCATGCCCCTTTCAGAGATTCCGATTCCCGGTCCGCACAATGCCGAAAACGTCCTGGCGGCAGCCCACGTTGCGCGAATCGCAGGTGTTCCTGTAGAAGCTATCGCCGCTGCGGTGCAGACGTTCAAAGCCGTCGAGCATCGTCTGGAATTCACGGCCGCGATCGCTGGCGTACGGTATTACAACGATTCCAAGGCCACCAGTGTGGATGCGGCGATGAAAGCCATCGATTCCTTTGACGGCCGGCTGTGGGTAATTCTTGGTGGCAAGGATAAGGGCAGCGACTACACCGTTATGCGGGAAAAGCTCGGTGATAAGGCACACGCCGTCCTCCTGATCGGTTCCGCGGCCGACAAAATCGCCAGACAACTCGAAGGCGCCGTCCGGTTGATCCAGTGCGGCACACTGGATCGCGCGGTGCTCGAAGCCCGTACCAACGCGCACCCGGGAGATACCGTTTTGCTGGCCCCCGCCTGTGCCAGTTTCGACCAGTTTCAGAGTTACGAACAGCGTGGACAGGTTTTCAAGCAGGTTGTCAAGGAATTGAAAAATGCAGCGGCTTAGAACGGACAAGATTCTTTTCATCACGGTTGTACTCATGGTGCTGTTCGGCACGCTGATGGTTTACAGCGCATCGAGCGTTGTTGCAGCCAGCAGGCAAGGGTCCAGTTATTACTTTGCGATCCGTCAGCTCATCTGGGTAGTGGTATCGATTCCGCTAATGCTCTACTTCAAAAATCTGCATTACACAAAGCTCAGAACTCCCGAAGTCGCATTCACTGCGATGGCGTTCATCATGGTGATGCTGGTGGCGGTTTATTTTATCGGCGAACAGCACCGCTGGATACGCCTGCCGATTGGCCAGGTACAACCCTCGGAGTTTGCCAAACCCGCCCTGATAGTGTTCCTCGCTTATTTCATCGCCCAACGGTCGCAGGCGCTGAATAGCCGGTACACTCTGGCGCCGGCAATTCTTGCCGTTGGCTTTCTCACTGTAGCGGTCATGGTGGCGGATCTCGGTACCGCAATCGTGATCGTATTGACGGCTGCGGTTATTTTTTTTGTGGCTGGTTTGGAGAAGCGCTACATCGGCTTTGCGGCAGTGGCGATTGTGTTGATATGCGCGGCGGCCGTTTGGCAGCGGCCCTACAGGCTGGGCCGTATCGTGCGGTTTGTGGACCCGCAGTTTAAGCTCGTCGACAGGATCGATAAACGCGGCTGGATTCGAAGCCAGATGAAAAAGTCCGCTGTTACGCAGGACACCAACTATCAGGCCGATCAGGCGAAGATTGCGGTGGGTTCAGGCGGACCTGCCGGCGTTGGACTGATGGAAGGTCGCCAGAAGCTGTTCTATCTGCCTGAAGCGCACACGGATACGATCTACGCGGTGATCGGTGAAGAATGGGGACTGTTCGGCACCGCTGGAGTCCTGCTCGGCTTCGTGATCATTCTCTGGCGGGGCATTCGCACCACAGTGCGAATACACGACGAATTCGGCCGCTATCTGGCCCTCGGAATCACCACCCTGCTGGTGGTGCAGGCATTCTTCAATATGAGCGTCGTGCTGGGCATCTTCCCCACCAAGGGTTTTCCGCTTCCGATGATCAGCTACGGCGGAAGTTCGCTGATGGTGACGCTGGCATTGTTGGGCGTGCTGATGAATGTGTCGGAGAATGCCGGGTGACGTTTGTTATGGCCGGTGGTGGTACCGGTGGGCACGTTATTCCGGCGATCGCGGTGGCGCGCGAGTTACAGCGCGCCGGGCATGAGGCGCTGTTCGTGGGGACAGAGCGCGGCGTGGAGTCGCGCCTGGTGCCTGCCGCCGGTTTTCGACTGGTGAAGATTCACGTCGGTGGCCTCAAGAATCTGGGTGTGGTGACGAAGCTTACCAGTCTCCTAAGGCTGGCGCGGGAGACGGTTTCGCAGTGGAGAATGTTCGGACGGTGGAAACCTGCGGCTGTATTCAGTATGGGTGGCTATGTCGCCGGACCGCCGGTGCTGGCCGCTTTGCTGCGCGGCGTGCCGGTCGTGGTGATGGAACCGAATGCCGTCCCCGGCGCCACCAATCGCTGGATCGCGGGACGTGTTCGCCGTGCGTTAATCAGTTTCGAGGAGACACGGCGGTTCTTTCCGAAAGATCGCACCGAACTGACAGGCTTACCGGTGCGCGAAGAATTCTTTGCCGTGGCGCCGAAGCAACCCTCTGCGGAGTTTACTGTCTTGATCACCGGAGGCAGCCAGGGATCCCGAACTCTGAACGATGCCGCGCGCGCCAGTTGGCCGCTGTTCCGGCAGTCTGGCGTCCTGGTCCGGCTGATCCATCAGTCGGGGACCCCGATGCATGCGGGACTATCCAAAGAGTTTGCGAACTCAGGGGTTGCCGGGGAAGTCGTCCCGTTCATTACGGATATGCCCGCCGCTTTTGCGCAGGCGGACCTCGTTGTTTGCCGCTCAGGCGCTGGTGCGGTTTCAGAACTGGCCGCCGCCGGCAAACCGTCCGTTCTCATCCCGTTTCCTTTTGCCGCCGACGACCATCAGACGAAGAACGCGCAAGTGCTGGAACGCGCAGGAGCGGCAATTCGGTCCAGCGACAAAGAGTGGAACGGAACCAGTTTTTTCGAAACAGTGCGTGCTCTGCACGCAGATCCGGAGCGCCTTCGTGCCATGGGTACCGCCGCTCGCGGCCTGTCGCGACCAGGTTCCGCGAAGCGTGCGGCGGAAATTCTAGTGGACGAAGCGCACGGGAATCCATCAAAAGTATCGAAAAGCATTGACAGTATGGGTCCAAGACCGAAACAATAGTTATTCAAAATGTTTTTTTCACGGCAACATCTGCATTTCGCGGGAATCGGTGGCATCGGCATGAGCGGCATCGCCGAGGTCCTGCTGAACCTCGGCTACACGGTTTCCGGATCGGACCTCAAGCTTACAGCCACTACGGAGCGCCTCGTGAAACTTGGAGCCACTGTTTTCGAAGGCCACGACGCAAAGAACCTGGGTGGAGCGAAGGCTCTGGTGGTAAGTTCCGCCGTGAACGAAGCGAACCCGGAAGTGCAGGAAGCCCGCCGCTTGGGTATTCCCGTGATCCCGCGCGGTGAATTGCTTGCTGAGTTGATGCGCCTGAAATACGGCATCGCTATCGCCGGTAGCCATGGCAAGACGACCACTACCTCCATGGTGGCCGCAATCCTCAGCCACGCCGGCATGGACCCCACCGTCGTCGTAGGTGGCAAGGCCGCCGCCATGGGTGGGTCGAACGCGCGCGTTGGCCTGAGCGAATTCCTGGTTGTGGAATCGGACGAAAGCGATGGCTCCTTTCTCCGTCTCTCCCCGATTCTCGCGGTGGTCACGAACATCGACCGCGAGCATCTCGACCACTACGCGGATATTCAGACCATTCGCAATGCCTTCACTGAGTTCGTAAACAAGGTACCGTTCTACGGCGCTGCGATTGTTTGCCTGGATGACGAGAACGTGCAGGCAATCCTGCCCGACATCCGTCGGCGCAAAGTCACTTATGGCCGAAGTTCACAGGCCGATTACCAGCCAGGCGATACCGAGGTGGAAGGTATGCACAGTGCCTTTCGACTTCGCACCCGTACTGCCGATCTTGGAGTTTTCCGCGTCAACAGTCCCGGCGCCCACAACGTCCTTAACGCGACCGCAGCCATAGCCGTTGCGCTGGAACTGGGCGTCGCCCCGGATATCGCGCGTGAAGGCCTGGCAAAATTCACTGGCGTAGGTCGCCGGTTTGAGATACGCGGGCAAGTGAACGGTATCAGCGTCATTGACGACTACGGTCACCATCCCACTGAGATTCTGGCCACATTGGCAGCCGCGCGCTCCTGTTGTCCCGGCCGCGTTCACGTCTTGTTCCAGCCCCACCGCTACACCCGCACCATGCACTTGATGGACGAATTCGCCCGCGCCTTCCACGCGGCGGACCGGGTGGTACTGCTTGATATTTATGCGGCGTCGGAGAAGCCTGTCGAGGGTGTCACCGCGCAGGCTCTGGCCGAACGGATGCGCGAGTTCGGCCATCGGGACGTTGTCTACGCAGGTTCAAACGATCTCGGTGTTAAGGAGATTGTTCGCGGAGTGAAGCCTGGCGATTTCATTGTCACGCTTGGTGCAGGCAGCGTTTCGCAACTGGGCGAAATAATTCTTGAAAACCTCGCCCTGCTTCAGTCGCACGCTCAATCATCGGAGGTAACCAATGCCTAAACCACCCGAACCGAAGAAACCGATGCTTAGTTGGAAAATGAGCGCACGCGTGATCCTCTGGACGGGGCTGTGCGCTGGTCTCGCGTTCGGCAGCATCGAAGTCCGGAGTTTCATGTTGCATGACACGCGCTTCACGCTGAAGTGCGAGCCTCGCGCCGCCATTTGTTCCGGCATTGAAATCCATGGCGCGGTGCATTCCAACATGGCCCGAATCCAGTCCGTGTTTGCGCAGGATGCAGGCAAGAGCGTGTTCGACATCTCTCTCGACGAGCGGCGTCGCCACTTGCTCGCCGTCGATTGGGTCCGCGAAGCGTCGGTCATGAGGATCTGGCCCGACCGAATTTCAGTCACTATTGAAGAACGGGTGCCCGTCGCGTTTGCCAGCCTGCCGATTGGCGGGTCTGCCCGGCACTGGCTCGCGCTGGTTGATGACCAGGGTGTACTGCTGACACTCCCGCCGCGAACGCGTTTCCCGTTGCCTGTGTTGAGCGGTATCACGGAAGACCAGAGCGAACCTGAGCGCCAAAAACGCGTGGAAGCCATGCAGCATCTCCTCGCCGATCTCGGTCCGCAGTCTAAAGATATCTCGGAAATCAACGCCGCCACGGTGGAGGATATGCGCGTCGTGACCACCGTCGATGGCCACGCGGTCGAGTTGTGGCTGGGCGATCAGCATTTTCGTACGCGCTATCTGAATTTCACGAATCACTATCATCAAATGCGGCAGGATTCTCAGGCCGCCGTATTCGATTTGCGGCTGGACGACAGAATTTTGGTGCGCTGACAAGGGTTTATTTAAGGACACTGCATGACAACCAAACCAATACTCGCGACGGGAGTGGACGCAGGCAGCAGCTACACGCGAGTGATCATCGGACTGGTCGAGGAAGGAAAGCTGCGCTTTCTTGGTTGCGGCTGCGCGCCCTCCGAAGGCTGGTCGAAAAGCCGCATTGTGAACCAGCAGGCTGTCTCGAAGAGCGTTCTGGCAGCTGTTGAGCAGGCCGAAGCTATGGCCGGCGTTCACGTCGAAACCGTGCTGGCCGGCGTGGGTGGCTTCACTGTGCACAGCCTCACGCGCGAAGGGCAAGTCAGCATCCGTCCACGAGAAATCGAAAAGCGTGACGTCGATAAGGCCATGGAACTGGCTGGCAATCTTCAGTTGCCTGACGACCGGATGCTTCTCCATGTTCTGCCTCAGGCATTCGTTGTGGACGATCAGCAGGATTGTCAGGACCCTCGCAAGCTCTGGGCCACGCGACTCGTCGGTAGTGCACACCTGGTGACCGTCTCCACACACGAGCACGCCGCTCTCGTGGCCGCCATCAACCTTTCGCATTTGGTTGTGGACGAGACCGTATTTGAACCCATCGCTTCGTGTTATGCGAGCGTGATGCCTGAAGATCGCGAGGGCGGCATCGTGGTGGTGGATATTGGTGCTCATTCCACGGAGTTGGTCTGTTACTTCGGCGAATCCGTGCAGATGGCCTCCACGATCAAGATCTGCGGCGACCATTTTTCCCGCGACGTCGCGTTTGCCCTCCATGTCCCGCTCGAAGACGGCGCACTTGTGAAAGAAGAATTTGGCAGTGCGCTTGCCGCCGGAACTGCGGAGAATAGCGTCGTGGAATTGCCCTTCCGTGACGACGCCGGCCGTGAATCGCGCGAAGTGCCGCGCATGCTGATCAATCGCATTCTGGAATCCCGCGCGCAGGAACTGTTCGTCATGGTGAAGGAAGAACTGACCGCTGCGGGTCTGTACCCGGCGCTCGCCAATGGCGTCGTGATTACCGGCGCAGGCGCTCTTTTGCCAGGCATTTGCGACGTTGCGGAACAGGTGCTCGAACGCCCGGCCCGCATCGGTCTGGCGCAGGGTTATCGCGATCTGCCCGTGGAATTGAAAGACCCCGCGTGGACCACGGCGGCAGGCCTTTCCATGTATGCTGCGCGACTGCGCGCCAATGTGGATCTGGAACGGCGTTCCACCGGTTTTTTGGGAAGAATTCTAAGGTAGCGAATCTCAGTCAATAAGGGAGGCACTGGCCAAATGGACATATTCAAGTACGAAATGCAGGAAGAGACTCGACGCGGCGCGCGGATCAAAGTGATCGGCGTAGGTGGCGGCGGTTCCAATGCCGTGGGGCGCATGTTTGAAGCTGGGCTCGATGGTGTCGAGTTCTATGTGATGAATACCGATTCGCAGGCGCTTGAAGCGTCGCGCGTGCCGAACAAGATCCAGATTGGCCAGAAGATCACCGGCGGTCTCGGCGCCGGCTCGGACCCTGAGATCGGTCGCAGAGCCGCGCTCGAAGACACCGAGCGTATTCTGGGAATTCTCGAAGGGGCCGATCTCGTCTTCGTCACCGCCGGACTCGGTGGCGGAACTGGCGCGGGTGCGGCGCCCGTTGTTGCCTCGCTCGCCAAGTCGCTCGATGCCCTCACCATCGCGATCGTCACTAAGCCTTTCGCATTCGAAGGCGCCAAGCGCATGTCACAGGCCGATTGCAGCGTCAACGATCTGGCCGAATCCGTCGACATCCTCACCACCATCCCGAATGAGCGTTTGCTGCAGATTGCACCGCGCGGCACCGGGATGAAACAGGCTTTCCGTCTTGCGGACGAGGTCCTTCGCCAGGCAGTAGAGGGCATCAGCGAGATCATCCTGACGCCCGGATTGATCAACCTCGATTTCTCCGATATTCGTGCGGCGATTGTCGGGATGGGCCACGCGCTCATCGGCAACGCTTCGGCGACTGGCGAAGATGCGGCCGTGGAAGCGGCACGCGGGGCTATCAATTCCCCGTTGCTCGAAGACACCAAAATCCACGGCGCAAGCCAGGTGCTTATGAATATCACGGCATCGCGCGAAATCGGATTACATGAAATGAGCGAGGCGTGCTCTTTGATTCGCGAGGCGTGCGGTTCCGGCGACACCCACGTCAGTTTCGGTGTGATTGAAAAGCCTGGCATGGGAGAAGAGGTGCGCGTGACCGTGATCGCGACAGGCTTCCCCGCCGTGCCGCCCGCCGAACGCGAACCTGCCCTTGAAGCCTTGCCCGCCGAGGATTTTTTCGCGCCCCGCGAACCCCTGCCTGCGCACTTGCAGGCGACGGCCGGCGCTCCAATGCCGTCTATGCCTGAACCTTCGGAGTCGGAGCCCGAACCGGAACCAGCCTTGGCGGCTGCGGGTCACGGACCCTCCGGTCATACCTTCGACGACGAACTGGACGTCCCCGCATATCTTCGGCAGGGTAAATTGCTGAGCTGATTTCGAAGCCCCACCGGCAACACGCGACCAGGTAAAGTAATAGTCATATGATGAAAATCTCCAATTTGACGAAGGTGGCAAAGCTTGGAAAAACAGCCGTGGTCCTGTCGGGCGCAGTCCTGTTGATTGCGGCAGGAACGGGAGTGATCATGGCGCAGGATTCCGCATCCTCTGCCGCTAGCGCGAAAGAAAAGAATGTAGTATCAGGCGAAACCGAAGCCAAGCGCCTGTTGCTCCTGATGGATCGCGACCAGAATGGCAAAGTTTCCCGTCAGGAATTCATGGATTTCATGGCAGCCGAGTTTGATCTTTTGGACAAGAACAAGGACGGCGCTCTGGATGTCAGGGAGTTGACCCAGACCCGGCTGACGGCTCCACAAAAAGGCGCGATCCACCGTTAGACGGAGCGCCTGGCCTTACCTGGACGACGCCTCAGGCAGTCGCAGATCCATCCCGATCAGCTTCGTCTGTACCGTATATTTCAGGATCTTGACGTGCGGATGCCCGCCTTCGCGCGTAATTTGAATATCGTTCGCGCGAACTGGCAACCCTAGGCGATGGGCGCGACCCAGAATGCTGGCCGTCAAATCGGCATCTGACTTAGCCGCAGCTTCCGCCTGCCCTGCCAATTCACGCATGTAGCGATCCAGAAGGAAGTTATCCACATAAACCGACGCCGCTTGCACCAGCAGTGCCACCAGAATCGCCAGAACAGTGCAGCCCGATACCAGCCGCCAAAGCGGCAGTTTCGTCCCCGGATCAGCCAGTCCCAATTCGCTCAGCGAACCCGTCACCGATCCTGATCCGTCTCTTTATCGGACGTCCCGCTGCCGGCGAACAGCTCTTCCCAAATATCGCCCTGTTCTGTCCACGCCGGCGACACGGTACCGGAAATCTGGACTTCCTCCACGTTCAGCTTGCCGTGTCCATAAGGGCAGATATATTCGATCTGCGGCCGACCCAGTTGCAGCATGTAGCCCCACGACCCGGTCTCAATCGGCATCCGGAGCTTCCGCAGACAGGTTCGGCACCTGTACCGCTGATCCCATACCGCAAGGTAAAACAGCCCATAGGCAAACAGGAACCAGACGCCGACCAGCGTCGTGTACACAAGGTCATAACTGAACTGGTACGAGTTGATCAGCGCCAGCATCGGCGTATAGGGCCGCCAGAACAGATTCAGAAACCAGAGGCTGGCCATCGCTCCGACTGCAGCCGCGACAAGTTTCAACAGTAAGAAGCCCCAGTACCGAAAGTGAGACTTCATTTCCGCGAACTTTTCTTGCCGAAACATGAAAGCGCCCCTGCTTACAATATACGGCAGAATCGTCCGGACGGATCACGTCTCTGCGCAAATTTTTCTATCTGCCCGATTCTGACCATGGCCAGCCAGAATTCTGAACGGTATACTTGGCTTACCCGCTCACAATCGGTTCCATCTTGCGATTCCAGTGCCAGTCCGGCTGCACCAAATGCTGCGAACAACAGGGCTTCGTCTACCTGACCGAAGACGACCTCACCCGCCTCGCGCGCTATACCGGCATGTCGGCCAGGGCATTTGAAAAGAAGTATGTGTATCGCACCAAAAACCTGCGCCGCCTCCGCGTCCCCCGGCACGTGCAGTGCGTCTTTCTGAAGCCCGATGGCTGCTCCGTCCATCTGGCCAAGCCCTTGCAATGCAGCACTTTCCCCTTCTGGCCGGAACTCGTCGACGATAAGCGCGAATGGCTGAAAACTGCCAATTGGTGTCCAGGCATCGGCAAAGGTCCGCTCGTGAATATCGAAACCGCCCGCGGCATCGCCCAAACCATGCGTGACGCCAATCCGCTCAACGCCTGATGCCCGCGCCCGCCTCCATCAGGAATTTCCGCAACGCCATCTGGATCGGCTGGCTCCTTCTCTGCGCCGCCGCCCTCGTTTACACCCGGGTCAAACCCGTACCGGCCGCGCTCGCCGTGCCGATCGTCCTGGCTTTTCTCGCCGAATACCCGTTCTACCTGCTGCCCGGCTTCCCCGCCGCCCGCGACCGTCTGATGTCCGGCGGTAAAGTCCGCGCCGCGTCAATTCTGGCCGCCAGCGCCCTCGCTCCCTGGCTGATCTACGTGCTCCTCACCGGCCATTTCAGCGCGCCATCCCTCATGATGTTGTGTGGTATTGCCCTCGTAACCTGCTTCTGGTACGTTCTGCTCCCCGCCCACCCGGTTGCCGACCTGCTCTACCTCTGCGTATTCGCCTACATCCTGCTTTTTAAAATATTCACCACAATCTACCCGCCACCGCTGCCGAAATTAGAAATCTCCATCCTCGGACACCTGATGCTCATCCGCGTCATGGCCACGTCATTCACCGCCATCCGAGGTGGCATCACCGCCGACTACCGCTTCCTGCCCACCCGCTCCGAATTCCTCGCCGGACTCCGCTGGTTTGCCTTCCTCATGCCAACTGCCGGACTGGTTTACCGGGCGCTCGGCCTCGTCATCATCAAACAGCACCCGGTGAACATCATCCTGACCATCGGCACCTTCTTCGGCATCCTCTGGACCGTCTCCATTTCCGAAGAATTCATCTTTCGCGGACTCCTCCAGCCATGGTTTGAAAAGTGGCTATCCAGCCCCATAGCCGCCCTCGTAATTACCTCGCTCCTCTTCGGCAGCATCCACCTCAGCTTCCATTTCCACGGAGGCTTTCCCAACTGGCGCTTCTCCGCCGTGGCCGCCGTCCTCGGCCTCTTTTGCGGCCTCGCCCGTCGACAAACCGGCGGCATTCAGGCCGGCATGGTGGCGCACGCCTTAACAGTGGCGGTCTGGAAAATGTTCCTTCAATAGAAACGTGCGGCCCGCCGAAAACGGACCGCACGCACTCCCGATTTGTTCGGAACTCTAGTGGGCGCTCTCCGGAATTTCAAGCTTCTTAGCCAGCCGGTCCAGCCGTTCCTTCGTTTTCCCGTAATTGGAAAAATCCGCAATAGTGGCCGCCATATTATTTGCGGCGTCGTAAATGGCTTCCAGGTATTCCTGGTAAGCGGGCGTGTGTACCTGCCGCGGATTCTTGTTCAGCGCTTCGAGAGCCGTCGTGGTGTTGGCTGCCAGTTCCTTCGCGACCGGCACGATGCGGTCGATCGCGGCCCGCTGCCAGGGCGCCGCCCCGTCGCGGCTCTCCTGCAGGCGCGTCAGCTCTCCCGCCATCTTGTTTACGTCGTCCTTGATCTTGAGGATGGCCGATTGGTGCGACTCCCAACTCACGCTCGACCTCGTGTAGCTCTCCAGCAAACTGGCGTCCTCTTTGAGTTGGAACGCCTGCATCCTTGCGTCCGAAAGACTCGCCGATACCTGATCCGATTCAGCATTATCGGCCGCCGTGGCGGGAGTCGTGAAAACGACCCATCCGGTCAGCAGCGTCGCCGTAAGGAGCGACGCACGAATACTCGCAAAAACAGACATGGTTGACTCCTGTTCAATGTTGGATTTTTGGATTTTCCGCCCCCGGATGATACCGGTTTGGGCTTCCGATCGGATAGACGATTTACCGCCGCCGGGGTTTCCGTGCGAAGTTTAAAAATATGCAAATTCGCATACCTTCCGCCCCGTCGTTATATAATTCCAACCGACACATGCCAAGACCATCGTCCTTCCTCCTGCTCGCCTCCCTGGCTCTGCCAATCGCCCTGTCCGCCCAGATTTCCGACGACTACAATCCGCCCCGCACCCAATGCTGCCTCCTCGGATCGGCGCAGACGCTGGCCAACGCCCTGCAGGATTGGAACGGCCTTGGCCGCTATCACGCGGATAACGAAAAGCTCAAAGCCCAGCCCGCCGAGCCCAACCGCGTCGTCTTCTTCGGCGACTCCATCACAGACGGCTGGAAACTCGCCAATTTCTTCCCCTCGAAGCCCTACGTCAACCGCGGCATCAGCGGCCAGGTGCTCTCCCAAATGCTCGTCCGCATGTACCCCGACGTGATCGATCTGAAGCCCGCCGTAGTCGTTCTCCTTGCCGGAACTAACGACATCGCGCGCAACAACGGTCCCACCACCCTGGCCATGATCGAAGAGAACGTAATGGCCATCACCGAACTCGCCCACGCCCACGGCATCAAGGTCGTTCTCTGCTCCGTCACGCCTGTCGCGGATTACGGTCGCACAAAAATGAGCGAGGGTCGCCCGCCAGCCGACATTCTCCGCGTTAATGCATGGATGAAGTCGTACGCCGCGCAGGTCGGCGCCATCTACTGCGACTACTTCAGCGCGCTAGTCGACGACAAAGGCATGCTCAAACCCGGCATTTCCGCCGACGGCCTCCACCCCAACGAGCAAGGCTACAACCTGATGGTTCCCGTAGTGCAGGCAGCCATCGACCAGGCCTTAAAAAAATAAAATTCTTCTCCGCGGACTCTGCGGGTCACTGCGAACTCTGCGTGAAACCCTGGAGCGGCTAATTGACCGTACTCCCCGGTATATGATGATTGCAACGTTATAAGGTTCTAGCCATGAGTAACAATTTTTCCAGACGATACTTCTTCTACGGTTCTCTTCTCGCCGGAGCCATTCCCCCGCGCGGTTTTGGCTCTGTGCCCTCCCTTGCCGCCGCCGGGTATAAGTCCCCGAATGAGAAACTAAACATCGCCTCCATCGGCGCGGGCGGCAAGGCCTCCAGCGATATCGATGGCTGCAAGGCCGAGAACATCGTTGCCCTCTGCGACGTCGACGACAAGAGCGCCGCCAACAAATACAAGCAGTATCCCGATGTCCCCAAGTTCAAAGACTTCCGCAAGATGCTCGATGAGAAGGGCAAAGATATCGACGCCTGCATCGTCACCATCCCGGACTTCATGCACGCTACCGCCGCCATCGCCGCCATGGAACGCGGCAAGCATGTTTACACCCAGAAGCCGCTTGTCCATACCATCGCCGAAGCACGGTTAATGCTGGAAACGGCGCAGAAATACAAAGTTGCCACCCAGATGGGCAACCAGGGCTACTCGAATGAAGGCACCCGGCAGGCCGCCGTAATCGTCTGGTCCGGCCAGTTGGGCAACGTGACCGAAGTCCACGCCTGGACCGACCGCCCCTGGTGGCCGCAGGGTCTCACTTCAATCCCTGCCCCCAATGATCCGCCCGCAACACTCGACTGGAACCTCTGGCAGGGTCCGCTTGAGAAGCGCGCCTACACCACCGGTGGCGAAGGCTATCCCAATCAGTACGGCAATTTTTATCAGCCCTTCAACTGGCGCGGCTTCTTCGATTTCGGCTGCGGAGCCATCGGCGATATGGCCTGCCACATCCTCGGAGCTCCCAACCTCGCTCTCAAACTCGGCGCGCCCACCAGTGTCGAATGCATCATGAAGGAAGGCGCCAGCACCTTCATGTACCCGAAGAAGTCGATCGTCCGGTTCGACTTTCCTGCTCGCGGCAACATGCCAGCCCTCAAGCTCTTCTGGCACGACGGTCTGAAAGAATCCCCCAAAATCGATGGCGTCCCCGCCGGCGAACTTCTGGGCGATCTGCCTTCTGTACCCCGCAAACCGGGCGTGCCTGCGACGCCAGCTCCGAAAACCGGCTACATCGGCGGCGTCTTCAATTGGGATGCCTACCAGGCCGTGCTGCCGCCGGAAGTCAAGCGCCCGAGCCCCAACGGCAGCGTCTTCATCGGCGACAAAGGCATGATGACGACGGGTACCTACGGCGAACAGACCCGACTAATCCCCGCCGTCGAAAAGATGAAGGACTACAAGTTCCCTGACCAGTTGCTCACCCGCTCGCCAGGCCATTACCAGGATTGGATCCGCGCCTGCAAGGGTGGTGATCCGGCCTGCTCCAACTTCAACGTCGCCGTGCCGTTCGTTTCATGGATGCTGCTGGGAGTGATCTCTCTGCGCGTGGATGGCAAACTGGAATGGGACGACGCAAAGGGCATCTTTACCAACAACAAGGACGCCAACAAATTCCTGAAGCCCCCCTTCAAAGTCGGCTAACCGCTGTGAGTTTGAAGCGCAGATTGGAGGGCGGGCAATCCTGCCCGCAGCCGCCTTTCCAGGCGGCTCCACAAGCACAGTCCCATTTCCTGGTATTGTATTTCTACAGGGAGAGACTCCACTCACAATGCTGGCGCCCAAAATCACACCATGGCTGGCAGTCCGCGGCAGCAGGGAAGCCGTAGCGTTCTACCAAACCGCCTTCTCCGCCACGGAAGTCTACCGTCTGGACGGCGGCGACAAAGGCATCGTAGCCAGGCTCTCCGTCGGCGGAGCGGAATTCTGGGTGAGCGATGAATCTCCGGAACAAGGAAATTCCGGCCCCGAGACTCTCGGCGGCTGCTCCGTGCGCCTTATCTTCACTGTTGCAGATCCCGACGCGGCCTTCGCGCAGGCCGTAGCCGCGGGGGCAAAAGTCGTGTGGCCCGTAAGTGAGGGTCACGGCTGGCGAGTGGGCCGTGTGGTCGATCCCTACGGCCACCATTGGGAAATCGGTCGCGAACTGGAGGCTGAATGAAATACCTTCCGTTTTTCTTCGCCGCATCCATAGCCTTCGCGCAATCGCCGCAGCCCACCTTCGACGTAGCCTCCATCAAACTCCAGCCATTCACAGGGCAGGGGAGCGTCGGCGTCTTCCAGGTTCGCGGCAATACCCTCACCGTCGAACATGTCGACCTCTACAGTCTCATCGAGTACGCCTACGGCTTGCGCATGGATGACCTCCAGCTTTCCGGTGGCCCGTCCTGGGCCCGGCACGGCATGCTGAATGACTCCACACTGTTTCAGGTAATAGCAAAAGCGTCAGGCGACACGCCCCCGCCTCAGGATCAGTTTCCATTAATGATGCAGACCTTGCTGGCGGATCGCTTTCAACTGAAAATCCATCACACGCCGAAAGATCTCCCGGTGCTCAATCTGGTCGTGGCGAAGAATGGACCAAAGCTGAAGGAAAGCGCGCCCGACGCGAAGTTTTCCTTCAACGTCAGCGGCGACCGAACGATGAAGATCGTAGCAGTGCATTCTCACCTGTTGAATCTGATGGACCAGCTCTCAGGTGCCACCCGACGCCCCGTGTTCGACAAGACCGGCCTCGCAGGCTTCTACGACTTTGACATGGAGTGGCATTACGAGAGCATGTCAGCGCCTGGCCCCGACGCCTCCTCGCCAGATACCAACGGGCCATCCGTATTCACCGCTGTGCAGGAGCGGTTGGGCTTGAAACTGGAACCAGCCACAGCGCCTTTCGATACCCTGGTGATCGATCACGCCGAAAAGCCTTCTGAGAACTAACATCTTGCGCGCGACTCGGTGCTAAGCTGGCGGGCATGCGATCGTTTCGTCTGCCCGCACTAACCGTGTGCGTGTTGATCACCTGGGTGTCCGTCGTCTTAGGACAGGACAAGCCCGCCGCCGAAACTCCGGATCGCGTCGCTTACAAACAAGCGGTTCTTCAAAAAGACGCTCGCGCACGTATAGAAGCGCTGCGCAAATTCCTCGCGGCCTATCCGAAGAGCGGACGCGCGCACCTGGCAAAAGAGTTGATTCTTAAGACGCTGGTGCAGAACTGGCCCCAGGGACTCGCCGAAATTCGCGATCAGGTGAAGCGTATGACGACAGGCGTCGACCCCGACGACAAGTTGGATGCCCTCGACACCGTCGCAGACATTCTGGTGACCAACGGCGCTTCTCAAAAAGATCTGACGGAAATTGCCGCCAGGGTGGAAACGGCCGCGCTGAAGTCGTTCGACGAAAAACGGTTGTTCGCTCAACAGAAACGCCAGAGCGCCGGGGCGAAAATGCCGGTGGCCGACGCCACCCTGCGGCATTATGTCGATGAGGTGCACGCCGACCTGCTGACCACTATGGGCCGAATCGAAGTAGCGCGCGGCAATACGGCGAAGGGCCAGTTGCTCCTGGAACAGGCGCACAAAACGGATGCCGAAAACTCCCAGGCGGCGGCCGAACTCGGTGAACTGGCACTGCAGGCAGGCAGGAAGACCGACGCCCTGGACTTACTCGTGAGCGCCCAGCTATCCGGTAAGCCGACCTTAGAGCAGCGGCAACATCTGGAAGAGCTATTTAAGACCCTTCACCCTGGCGAAGCCGGTGGCCTCGACGCCTGGCTCGATCAGGCGTACCGCGGAAAGTATCCGGAGAACATCCACGTCGAGCCATATAAAACGACGGATCACTCCAAAACCGTACTTGCCGAACTTTTCACCGGCGCAGGCTGCTCGCCATGCGCCGCCGCCGACGTCGCGCTCGATGCCGCCATGGAGCGTTTTGGGAAACGCGACCTCGTCGTCCTCATGTATCACGAGCATATTCCGGAGCCGGATCCAATGGCGAATCCGGTTACGTTGAAGCGGCTCTTGTTCTATGGCGCGATGGGAACCCCGACCCTCGAAGTGGACGGTGAAAGTCTCACCGGAGGCGGATCGCGCTCCGACGCACCTTCGTTCTACGCCAGAGTGCAGCCGAAGATCGAAGCTGAACTAAAGTCCGCGCCAGGCGCAAGCCTGACAGTCTCCGCGTCGAGATCCGGCAGTGTTGTGACAGTGCATGCTCGCGCAGAGTCGGCAAAGCCATTGCGTCTGCAAATCGCCCTGGCCGAAAAACAATTGCGCTACAGCGGCGAAAACGGCATTCGCTTTCATCCCATGGTCGTGCGTGCCATGGCCGACGGCTTCGCGCTGAATGAGCCGGTGGAAACCACCTTCGACGTATCGCAAATCAGCGCGGACCTGAAGTCATACCTCGACGACTACGAAATAACCAACGACCGCTTCGGTCCCATCCATTTTTCGGAAAAGAAGTACTCCATCGATCCCGCGAACCTCGCCGTCGTCGCGTTCGTGCAGGACATGGAAACAAAACGCGTCCTGCAGGCCACATACCTGGAGCCCGATGCGAAGTAGTCTGCTGCTGACCATCGCCCTGCTCCTGATCGGCGCAGGTGACGACCCAATCACCTGGACCGCCACGAGTTCCCCTCAGAAGCCCCTGACGAAAGGTGCAAAGTTCAACGTGAACTTGCAGGCCACCATCCAGTCGGGCTGGCATCTATACGCGATGGACCAGCCGGAAGGCGGTCCGATCGCCACTGAAATCACATTGCCCGACGGTCAGCCCTTCGCCTTCGCCGGAACGATCACCGCGCCGAAGCCGCTCAAGGTCTTCGATGCAAACTTCAAAATGCCAGTAGAATTCTATCTGGAAAAAGTGCGGTTCCGAGTGCCAATGGAACTGGACCAAACAACGTCCACCACGCTGCAGCTTCGAATTCGCTATCAGTGTTGCAACGACAAAATGTGCCTGCCGCCAAAAACGGTAACCATCCCCGTCCCCCTGCCTAAATGAAAGGAATGTGGGGCAGGTTGGTAACCCGCGCAGACTGGAGGGCGGGCATTCCTGCGCGCAGCCGCCTTTCAGGCGGCTTCCCCTGTCGCGCCGATAATCTGCCTAACGCGCCACTATTCCCCTGGCGACTCAGAATCCCGTCGCCCGGACTGCCCCCCGGCTTCATCCCCGAACTCAGCGTCAGACGAGAGAATAACCTCATCGACAGGCCCGTCCGATGTCTCCGCGTGCGTATGCCGCGAACGCCTTCTTGCCGCTTCCTTCGTCTGCCCCGCATACCAGTCGGCGCGGGTCATTGAGCCGATTCGCAGGTCGTCCATCCGGAGACCTCCTATATAAGAATTTGGCCACAGCTGAGTGCCGGAGTCAAGGGTCTTGAATCAACCTGCGGGACGTTTACACAGTTTCGCGGATACTACCCGAAACCGCGCGCCAACTGGGCCGACCCGTACCTGAACCCGGTGGGCGTCTTCTTTTCGCGTAAACCGCTGAGCACCCACCGGTAAGGGACGCATCAATACTGCGGATCCGCCTTGGTTAGCCTCCGCCCCATGACCATCCGTGGTCTCTCTGACCATCCGTGGTTGCCTTCGTTCCCAACTATCCCTCCCAAGTCAGCGCAATCTCGCCCATCGCCTTTGGCACCTCAATTGCCCTTTACACACCTGCTTGCAGGAGTCACCGCACAACCCGAAATCGAAAGAAGACGCCAGGCCGCATCCACATACCGTTCCCGTCCCGCCCCCAAAATCCCGGCCCGAGCCGCACATTCCCCTCTCTCCCTGGCTCGCCGAAAACGGGCCCCGCGAACTCGAATGCCTCTTCCGCAGCGTCGTCTTCCACCCGTCTTCCCCCATCCTTATCGCCGACGACGATCGCACCTATCAGGAAGCCAGCGTCGGAGCGGCGAAACTTCTCGGGCTTCAGCGCGAAAACATCATCGGCCGCCGCCTGGATGATTTCCTCGCCCCCTCCCTTTCCCCTCTCCTTCGCGAACGCTGGCAGCAATTCCTGAAAGATGGCGACCAGGTCGGCACTCTCCAGCTCCTGCGCCCGGACGGCACCGCTTACGATGTCGAGTACCGTGCTCGCGGCAACGTCCTCCCCGTCCGTCACCTGCTGCTCCTGAAAGACAAGCCCGCCTCATCCGCCGGCGCTGCTGCTGCTGAGGAAATTCCCAACTGGGTGCAGGATTACGCCCTTTGTCTTCTCGACGCCCACGGCAGCGTCGTCGCCTGGTACGGTGGCGCCGAACGCATGTACGGCTACAAGACTTCGGAAGTCCTCGGAGTCGATCTCTCGTTCTTTTATCCTCCCGATGACCGGCTCCTCGTCCGAACGGAACGTAAACTTCTGCGCGCCGCTCGGGAAGGCCACGCTGCCAATGAAGCCTGGCACTCCCGAAAGGACGGCTCTCGATTTTGGGCCAACGCCGTCACCATGGCGCTCTATGACGGAGCCGGCGTCCTTCAGGGCTATGCCCGCGTCGTACGAGACTTCACTGACCGCCATGAGCGCGACGAAGTCCTCGATCGTCAGCGCGGCGGCACTCAGGCCCAGGCCGATCAGTCCGCCATAGCCGGCGTCGCCTCTGGCGAGTTCGACCGTATCACGGAGATGAATGACACGCTTCTCGAACTGCTCGGCTATACTCGCGCGGATCTCCTGGCCGGTAACATCGTTTGGGCCGACCTCACGCCAAAGGAATACGCCGCCTCCGATGAGTTCGCTCACGAAGAAGGATTAAGGTTCGGTGCCTCCAGTCCCTTCGAAAAAGAGCTCTTCCGTAAAGATGGCTCCCGCGTCCGCGTCCGCGTAGCCACCGCAGTTCTCAAGCTCGCCCCTTTTCGCTGGATTACCTTCGTAACTGACCTGCGGTCTGAACTCGTCGCGCTGGTGTCTCTCGATTCTCTTGTCAACGAGCCCAGGCAAAACTTTCCGGAGATAATCGGTTCCAGCCGTGCGCTCAAACGCGTGCTCGCTCAGGTCGAACTCGTTGCTCCCACAGACGCCACTGTTCTCGTGCTCGGCGAAACCGGCACGGGCAAGGAACTGATCGCTCTCGCGCTCCACCGGCTCAGCCCTCGCCGCAATTTCCCCTTCGTCAGTGTCAACTGCGCCGCCATTCCCACCGGCCTCCTCGAAAGCGAGCTGTTCGGCTACGAAAAAGGCGCCTTCACCGGTGCCCTCCAGCAAAAAATCGGCCGCTTCGAAATGGCGAACCGGGGTACGCTCTTCCTCGACGAAGTGGGCGACATTCCTCTCGAATTGCAGCCCAAACTACTCCGCGCCTTACAGGAAAAGTGCTTTGAGCGTCTCGGAAGCACGCGCACCACGCCGATTGACGTTCGCCTCGTGGCCGCCACCAACCGGAACCTCATCCAAATGGTCGGCGATAAGCTCTTCCGCAGTGATCTCTATTACCGCCTCAAAGTCTTTCCCCTCACTCTGCCGGCCCTCCGTGAAAGACCCGAAGACATCGCTCTTCTCGCCCGCCATTTCACCAAAAAATACGCGGAACGAATGGGGCGTCGCATCGATCTCATCTCGTCGCCGATCCTCGCCGCTATGACCAATTGGGGCTGGCCCGGTAACATCCGCGAACTCGAAAACTTTATCGAGAAATCCGTCATTCTCTCTCGCGGCGCCAGCCTCAGCGCACCCATCGCCGAACTTCAGGCAACCCCGGAAATCCACACCACCGGCGTCGCCCTCGAAGACGTCGAACGCGACCACATCGTTCGCATCCTGCGGGAAAGTGGAGGCGTCATCACCCTCGCCGCCCGCCGCCTCCGTGTCCCCCGCACCACCCTCAACGCCCACATGAAAAGATTGCACATCTCACGCACCGGCCTTTAGGATTCTCGGTGCGTGCGACGTTTGTTATGAGATGGAGGCCGCGACCGCAAGGAGCGTTCTCTGTTGTTTCCAGGGTAAAAATCACGGGTGAAACTCACGCGGGCAGCGACTAGTGCCTTGCAACGCCGGTAGTGCCTTGCAACGAACGATGGACCGCCGGGAGGCGGTCGAATTGCCGCACGCGACAGCTGAACCGGGTCATGAAGGCGTTGGCCAAAAAACCTCAGTGGATCCGCAGGTCAAGCTCAAAGTAGCCCTCATGTCCGGAGAAGCCTGACAAAGAGCCGTCGTTTTCTTTGATGGCGTTAGCCGATCGCCCGTTTACCATCAGAGTCGTTCTGCCTGGCTCTGTAGTCACAATTAGCGCCCCGGCTTTTCCGGCGGGTGAAACAAATGTGGCGCCTGCCAGGTTGCCGTTGCCTTCAGGTCCGTTGCAGCCATAGGTCTCGGGCAGGGATGTATCCCAGCAAACCTTCCCCTCCGCGTTGCTCACTTCCGCTCTGCGGCCATCGGGATTTGGAATGCTCACCACGAGATTCGCCGGGAGCCGAATGCGATAGCGGCCGCCCCCAAGCGATTCGACGGACGACTTTTCTGGCGTACAGAGCCGGTGCTTGTCACTGAGGCATACAGGAGGAGCGATGAAGACTGAAGCAGAGAGTCCGGTTGGGGCCGGGGCTGAGATCGTGCTCAATACATTCGCCAGTCCATGAGCGCCAACGGTAAAGGCATACCAGTTCTCATACACGGGGTTCGTCCATGTGATCGAACTATAGGTTCCGCTGAATTGCACGATGCCATTGCCCTCCTTGCCGCAGACTGCATGAGGGTCGTCCGGGCAAACGTAGATCGAAGCTCCGCCGTACTCGCCGGATCCCCCGCCAGCCACAACCGTGAATGGCTCTTGAGCATTGAAGGTGAATTTCGCCTCGATACCAGGATCGCGAAGACGATCGCCAAGACTCCAAATAGCCAGAGATGGATTTGTTATTGGCTGAGAGAAAGTGATTACATCCACGGCTCCATAGCCGCCCTGCAGGGCGATGGCATTATTCTTTTTGGGAGGAGCATTTCCGACTGTTCCGCCCCGGAAGGTCCTTGACGGTGTCCAGCTGGGGTAATCGACGCTCAGTTCCTCCACCTCGCCCCGGTAAGTGACGTTGAGCCCCAACTCCCGAATCGACCCTCCTGCCGAACCCGCGGTGTGGTCGTTGTTCGTCGGGCTGGTCCAACTCGCCCAGTAGACGGTGTCCGGACGCGCTGAAACAGTCTGAGCGCCGACCAGGCTCGGCGTGGCCAACGCCAGGAGCGCCAGGCAAAAGTTGTTCATCAAGAGGTGTCTGGTCGTGTGAGGGCCCACTCAAACAATCTGACTAAGTTCCGATCCCTTGTCAAGTTGGCCGCCGCTCAGACTAATCGGCGATATACACCCGTTTTTCTGCTAAAATCACTTCCGTCGCCGGAGGAAACTATGGTCAAACGTGCAGCCCTTTTGTTATGGCTCGTTTTCGGCGCCGCCGCCATGGCCCTGGCTCAGGCCCCGGTGCCCACTGCGTCCGGAACGCCAAAGTTCGACGCGGCGTCGGTGAAGATTGTCGACATCAACACCTTGGCTGCCGGTGGAGGCGGGGGCCGCGGTGGCCGCGGTGGAGCAATCGGCGGTCGCGGGGGTTCCACCGGCGGCCCCGGAACCAGCGATCCGGGACGATTCTCCTACCCCGCGGCCACGATGTTGGGGCTGCTCCTCAAGGCCTATGGAGCGGAATCGGACCAGATCCTGGGCGCAGCGGTGCGGCCTCGCGTCGGCGCAAATTTCTACGAAGTTACTGCCGCCATGCCCCCGGATACCACAAAGGAGCAGTTCCAGAAGATGTTCCAGAATCTTCTAGTCGAGCGTTTCCATCTCGTCGTGCATCACGAGACGCGAAACTTTCCCGGCTACGAGCTTGTGCTTGTGAATGATAAGGCAGGATCAAAGCTGAAGGAGGGAGCTTTCCCATCGGACGATGGCCGGACTACTCTGACCGCCAGCTCTGGACACATCTCCCTGAAGGATCGGAGCCTGGACGATCTCGTCAAAGCACTTGGAATGGCGCTCAGCATTGTCGAGCGGGTACAAACGCAGAACATGAGTCTGCCGACACCGCGAGTTGTGGACAAGACCGGTTTAAACGGTAAATATACGTTCAGTCTGGATTTCACTCCGCCCGGATTCCTGCCGGGACCCGATAGTCCTCCAACCGATCTGCCGGATCTGTTCGCCGCCCTCCGTGACAAACTCGGGCTGCGGCTCAATAAGACCGCGAACGTTCCGGTTGACGTGATCGTAGTCGACAGCGTGGACACAGTTCCGGTCGAAAACTGACGTGCCCGCTTTTCGGCGGGGCCCTTCCTTGACGGAAGAGACCCATCCTGATGTGTTATACATTTTGTATAGCGATGCGGTTCGAATGGGACGATGAGAAGAACCGGATCAACCAGCAGAAGCACGACGGCCTGGCGTTTGAGACGGCTGCACTGGTTTTTCACGATCCCCTCGCAGTTTTCCGAAAGGACCGCGTCGCAGAGGGGGAACAGCGGTGGCACGCCATCGGGTCCGCTTTGAGCGCCGTACTGCTGGTTGTTCATGTCTATCGCAGGGAGGCACAAAATGACGAAGAAGAAATCATCCGCATCATCTCGGCTCGCGAAGCAAACAAGCGTGAGCGCCGAATCTATCTTCAGCAAACCGGTGAGTAAGGCACAGCAGGGTGTCTTGTTCCGGATCGCGAAGAGGCAGGCCGCGGGAGACGATTCGGGGATTGACTATTCGGACATCCCTCTCCTGACGGACGAGCAATTGGCGCAGTTTCGCCGCACTCCGAAGGTGCTGGTGGCCGCTCGCATCGATAAGGAGGTTTACGACTGGCTTATGAAGTACGGCAAGGGCTATTCGACCCGGATCAACGGCATCCTGCGCAGAGTTATGGAGGGGACGCAGTAGCATCGCTTATATGACAGTCGCCGAAACCCTGCAGTTCTCCGTTGGTGGCCGGTGAGGCTTATCCCGAAACGGCGTTCTCGGAAATCAGTACCCATAAGTCGGCGATGCTTCCTCAATTTCCACGAAACGGCTTGATCCGTCCAGGATCCGACGGGGCAGGGAGCAGCGCGACACTCACATCAACTCCGTGGTTCGTGCCTGATACCTTCTGTCGCCGTCTTTGACCTTGGGTATTTGGGACAGCCGCCTGGTTTAGTCGAGGTCGGATGAGGCCGAGGTCCGGTTGGCGCCCTTCGACCTGATGCGCAGCATGAGTCCGGCAAAGAAGACGCCCGCGCCGAATCCGATTGTGATGAGTCTCAAAATCTCCACGCCGCGGACGCCGTGGAGTCCCGGATCGTCAACTACCTTGAGGACCAGAAAGAAGGCGGGGACCAACGCAAACATCATGCCGGAGATCATATCTCGCGGTACCTGGATCATGCTGCCGCTACTTTTCCGCATAGCGTCCTCCTCACCACGGTGAAATATACCACATAAGAGGACCCGCGATGCACCAAAATGTTCAGCAATCGTCAGCGTTTGGGGCAGATTCCGGAGACCACCTCTCAACACCTCTAATCGCGGTTCGTCGATGGCCCGGAAAACTGAGTCCAACCAACTTGCAAACTCAATCTGCCCTGTTTTCAGCGCTTTACATTTTTCGGCGCATTTTCCCGCCCACCCCGCAGGCTACTGTTCGACTAGGACACAGGTAGCCATGAACACAACTTTCGAAACGGATTTCCTCGATTCATACGACAAGAAAAGCATCGCGCAGGAACTGCGTCGCACCGCCGACTCCCTCGGAAAAAACACGCTCACTTACGCCGAGATCACAAAGTACTCGCGCGTCAGTTCCCAATGCGTCTGGAGAACCTTCGGCCCTATCCACGTCGCGCTCGCCGCCGCCGGCCTCGAGCCCCGTACGGCCCGCGCCCACTCTGACAAAGACATGCTCACCATGCTCATCGACCTCTGGGTCCTGACCCTGCGCAACGACGGTCGGCCCCCGCGAATTCGCGATTTGAAGAGACACTACCTCCCCGTCACTGGCGCCGCATTTATCAATCGCTTCGGCACCTGGCGAAACGCGCTCCGTGCCGCCCAGTGCCTCGCCGCAACCGGTGAAGTGCAGCCTTCCGTGCCGCGCCCCCGCGCCGCAGTTTCCGTCCGTACCCGTTTCCTCGTTTTCCAGCGCGACAGCTACACCTGCTGCATCTGTAAGGAAAAAGGCGTCAAGTTGGTCGTCGACCACATCTTCCCCATCAGCCGTGGCGGAACCAGCACCATGACCAATCTCCAGACTCTCTGCGAACCCTGCAATCAGGGCAAAAGCAACACCCTTCAGTAGCCCACCACGACCCTCTTCAATTCCACCCGCGTCCGATAAAAATTGACCAGCAAACAAAGCCTCAATCCCGACGCCTTCAGGTAATTTAAACACTTAGCCAAATGCTCCGCCCCCAGCCGCTCCGTGCACTCCAACTCCACAATCAGCGACCCCTCCACCAGCAAATCCGCAAAATACTCACCCACCACCTCCTCCCGATACATCACAGGAAACGGAGCCTGGGCCACCACCCGAATCCCAGCCAATCTCAACTCCGTGAGCAACGCCCTCTCATAAACCTTCTCCAAAAATCCCGCCCCCAAAGAATTCGAAACCGCAAAAGAGGCCCCAATGACCTTCTCACACAAAGCATTTAGTTCGGAGCATTCCATGCCCATCTATTCGGCACATTCCCTTCAATGTCTTAGCTCCGTCAATCCGTGCGCATCCGTGTGCATCCGTGGCCATATTCTTCGCGCTAAAATAACAACATCCCCTCTTATGGCTTTTGAGATCATTGATACAGTACTGGCCAAAATCTTTGGCACGCGGAACGAACGCGAGATAAAAGCGTTGCGTCCGCTGGTGGCTAAGATCAACGATCTGGAACCGGCGATCCAACAGCTTTCCGATATCGATCTGGCAGCGAAGACCATCGACTTCAAAGAACGTCTCGCCCGTGGCGCCACCCTCGACGATATTCTGCCCGAAGCCTTCGCCACCGTTCGCGAAGCCAGCCGCCGCGTTCTCAACATGCGGCATTTCGACGCTCAGCTGATCGGCGGCATGGTCCTCCATAAAGGCCAGATCGCCGAAATGAAAACCGGTGAAGGCAAAACGCTCGTTGCCACCGCGCCCAGCTATCTCAACGCGCTCTCCGGCAAAGGCGTCCACATCGTCACCGTCAACGACTATCTCGCCAAGCGCGACGCCGAGTGGATGGGCCGCATCCACAAATTTCTCGGCCTTACCGTAGGCATCATCGTGCACGATCTCGACGATCAGGAGCGCAAAGTCTCTTACGCTTCCGATATCACCTACGGCACCAACAACGAATTCGGCTTCGACTATCTCCGCGACAACATGAAGTTCCAGCTGGCCAACTGCGCCCAGCGCGGCCACAACTTCGCCATCGTCGATGAAGTCGACTCCATCCTTATAGATGAAGCGCGCACCCCGCTCATCATCTCCGGCCCCAGCGAAGAATCTACCGACAAATATTACAAGGCCAACAAGGTTATCCCGCATCTCGTGCGCGGCGAAGTGATCGAAGGCAAAGAGCCCGGCGAAAAATACACTACCGGCGATTACACGGTGGAAGAAAAGCACCGCACCTGCGCCCTCACTGAAGAAGGCGTTCTGCGCGTGGAAAAACTGCTCGGGATCGGCAACATGTATGAGCCGCAGAACGTTGAGTGGAACCACCACATTCAGCAGGCGCTCAAAGCTCACGTCACGTTCCAGAAGGACAAAGACTACGTCGTCAAAGACGGCGAAGTCATCATTGTCGATGAGTTCACCGGGCGCTTAATGGCGGGTCGCCGCTGGTCGGACGGTCTCCACCAGGCAGTGGAAGCGAAGGAAGGCGTCAAGATCGAACGCGAGACGCAGACGCTCGCGACCATCAGCTTCCAGAATTATTTCCGCCTCTACTCCAAGCTCTCCGGCATGACCGGTACCGCCGAAACCGAAGCCGCCGAATTCCAGAAGATCTACAAGCTGGATGTCACGGTAATCCCGACCAACCGGCCCATGATCCGCAAGGAATTTCAGGACGTGGTTTTCCGCACCGCCGATGAAAAGTTCCGCAACGCCGCCAAGGAAATCAAGGAATTCCAGGAGCGCGGCCAGCCCGTGCTCGTCGGCACCATCTCGGTCGAAAAGTCGGAGTATCTGTCGAAGATGCTCTCGAAGATGGGCGTCAAACACGAAGTTCTCAACGCCAAGAATCACGAACGCGAAGCGCACATCGTTGCCCAGGCTGGACGTCGCGGCGCGGTCACGGTTTCCACCAACATGGCCGGACGCGGTACCGATATTTTGCTCGGTGGCAATCCGGAATCCATGGCGCGCGACTCCATGCGCAAACAGGGCAAGGATCCGGATCGCGAAGAGTTCAAAGCCGATTGGGAACGGACGCTGGAAGAAATTAAGGCGCAGTGCAAAGTCGAGCACGACGCGGTAACCGAACTCGGTGGCTTGCACATCACCGGCACCGAACGCCACGATTCACGGCGTATCGATAATCAGTTGCGTGGCCGCGCCGGTCGTCAGGGCGATCCCGGCAGTTCGCGTTTCTATCTTTCTTTGCAGGACGATCTGCTGCGCATCTTCGGCGGCGACAAAATGCAAAATCTCATGCTGCGCCTCGGCATGGAAGAAGATGTACCGATTGAGTCCGGCATGATCACCAAGCGCATCGCAGCCGCGCAAAAAGCCGTCGAAGCGCAGAATTTCGATTCCCGCAAACACCTCCTCGAATACGACGACGTCATGAACAAGCAGCGCCTCGCGGTTTATACCCTGCGTCGCGGTCTGCTCGAAGGCGTCGATCAGAAAGAGCGAGTGATGGAAATGACGCGCGGCGTCATCGCCGCTGCCGTCGAGACGGCTTGCCCGCAGGATGCGCGCCCCACAGAGTGGGATCTCACGTCGCTCCAAACTGATCTGCTGAGCCGTTTCGGCCTCCGCATGAATCCGAACGATTTCTCCGGCCGGACAGCCGAGCAAATCGAAGACGAACTGGCCCAGCGCGCGGCCGCCATGTACGACGCCAAAGAAGAACTCGTCGGCGCCAGCCTGATGCGCGAAGCCGAGCGCAACATCATGCTCCACATCATCGACGATCAGTGGAAAGACCACCTGCTCTCGATGGACCACCTGAAGGAAGGCATTGGTCTTCGCGGCTACGGGCAGAAAGATCCGCTGGTCGAATACAAGAAGGAGTCGTTCGTCCTCTTCCAGGACATGATGGATCGCATCGAAGACGAAACGGTGCGCTATCTCTACTTCCTGCGCTTTGAGAGGGGCCCGGGCGAGAGCGGTCCCGCTCTGCCGTTTTCAAATAACGACGACGATGATGACAACGGTGGCGGCGAGGAAGCCGAAGCCGAACTGCGTCGCCTTCAGGAATCGCAGGCTGCGGCCGAAGAGCGCAAGCGCGCCGCCCAAAGCGCCGTGCAGGATATGACACGCGGCCTGCAGAAGAAACACGAGAAGGAACTGAAGGAACTCCAGTTCGGCGCGCCGGGCGAAAGCACGGCCAGCCAGACCGTATCGAACGGTGGCCCCAAAGTCGGCCGCAACGATCCCTGCCCCTGCGGCAGCGGCAAAAAATATAAGAAGTGCCACGGAGCCTGATCTTGCGTCTGAGACTACTCACCACTGCGATTCTTGTGCTGCTTCCGGCCATGGCACACGCCACAATTCTGCCGGACACCATCGGCCAGTGGAAACGCGGCGACCCCGTCGCAGTCCCCGCGCCCGATCCCAAAGTGTGGGGCGAGTACGGTCTCCAGGAATCCGAACAGGCGCCGTACACGGACCCCGCCACCAACAAGTCGTTCACCATTACGGCCTGGCGTTTCAGCGATTCTACCGGCTCATTCGCCGCGTGGAATGCGATTCGCCCCGCCGACGTGCACAAGTTTGAGGTGGACGGCATGGGCGTCGAAACCCCCGACGGCCCGAACAGCGCCCAGTACATTGCGGTAGGCAATTTCCTCTTCATTTTTCGCGGCTTGAAGCCCAGCAAGGAAGAGCTGGGACACGTCTTCCTGACTGCCCCACACTACTCGAATGCGCAGCTTCCGACGCTGCCGCGCTATATGCCGTCTGGTGCCATTGCGAATTCCGAACGCTATATCCTGGGCCCCGAAAGCCTGGCCAAATACGCGCCCGTGATCCCCTCGTCCACCGCCGCCTTCCATTTCAGTTCCGAGGCGGAAGCCGCCGACTACCTCCCGCCGAAGGGCAAAGGCAAGACTACCATCGTAGTCTTCAACTTCCCGGCCATCGAGATGGCCCAGAAACAGTACCCCATGTTCGAGGCAATCCCCGGTGCCGTCGCCAAAAGGACCGGCCCGCTGGTCGCCGTCGCCCTCCACCCGGCCACCCCCGACGAGGCCGAAAGGCTCCTGGCACAGGTCAAATACCAGGCCGAAGTAACCCTCGCCGAACACCCCCCCACCCTCAAGGACAACCCGGCTAACCTGTTCCTTAACATAGTCATACTCTGTGGCGTTTTGATAGCGTTTTGCATAGTCTCGGGGCTCGTGTTCGGCTTCATTCGACACGCCTGGAGACGCAAGGGATCGGCCAGTGATGCCGATGAAATGATCTCTCTGCACCTTACCGGCCGCCCGTAAGTCTCTTGTTTGGTTTTGGTTGTAGCTGTTTACCGCTCCCCCGAAGGGGCAATGCACGATCTTGGTGCAAATTCAAGCCCTTATCCACAACTTTCGCAACACGCTGGAACTCATGGGGTTAGACTGTGGACAAATCGCAGATTTTTTAGACTTGACGCCGCCCCCCTTAAAATTCTAAGATCCAATCACAAAGTTTTTGCCGGTTGTTGAAGCCGTCGAAAATTCTCCCAATCGAAACCTCGGGGAACCGAGGTTGCGTACAAGGCCCGGCTCGTGAGAGGCGGGCCTTTCTGCGTTTGGGGGTGGCTGGAGGGTTCAGGTGGGCCAGCGGAGGGGTATGGGGAGGGACTACGGGGCAAATGAGGCTGGCGAGCCCCAGGCGCCCGTGAAGACCGTTTCGGAGAGGGGGCGGCGTTTGCGGCCGGCCGGCGGGACTCCATCGCCATCCAGGTAGCCGATGGCGAAGGCGGCACCGACTTCGAAGTCGCCCGGGATGGCGAATTCGGCACGGGTGCGGGCGGCGTCGAATCCACCCATACCGTGGACCTGGAGACCCAGGGCAACGGCCTGGAGGCTGAGCTGGCCGAAGGCCGTGCCTATATCGTGGACGGCGAAACGGTTGGGGGCGTTGTTGTGCGTGAACGTCTTCTTAGCTACGGAAATGGCCAATGCGCCGGCGTCCCTGGCCCACTGCTGATTTTTTTCGACAAGCAAGCCGAGGAGGCGGTCGAATTGTTCCTTGTCCGTGCGAGGGGCGCAGATGTATCGCCACGGCTCTTCGCCGAAGCAGGAGGCGGCCCAAATGGCGGCGTCGAAAAGAGTGCGGAGCTTCCAGGTTTCTATTTCTCTTCCGTTGTAAGAACGGGGGCTCCAGCGCCGCGCGATGAGGTCGTTCAATTGGTGTGTATCGGGCATGCGATTTCTAAGATGCACTCCGGTGGCCGTTGGTCGCGGTAGAATTTGATTTGTCCCCATCAGATAAAAAACTTCAGATCGTCGCGCTCGGCGGGCTCGGCGAATTCGGCAAGAACATGATGTGTATTCGCTACGGCGACGACATCATAGTGATCGACTCCGGCATGATGTTCCCCGAAGATGAGTTGCTGGGTGTGGACATCGTCACGCCAGACCTCACATTTCTGAAGGAGAACCGGCAGCATGTGAAGGCGCTGCTGCTGACGCACGGCCACGAAGATCATATCGGCGCGGTGGCTTTCTTTCTGACGGAGTTTGACGTGCCGGTTTACGGTACGCCGTTCACGCTGTCGCTGGTGGAGCGTCGGCTCGAAGAGTACGACGTGGAAAAGCCGGACCTTCGTCCGAAAAAGCCGAAGGACATTTTCGATATCGGTCCATTTAAGATCGAGTTCATTCACGTGACGCACTCGATTGTGAGTGCCGTGGCGATCGCCGTCACGACGCCGCTCGGCGTCATTATTCATACGGGCGATTTCAAAGTGGACCCGACGCCGATCGATAACGAGCTATTTGATCTGCACACGCTGGCAGATTACGGCAAGCGGGGAGTGCTGCTGCTGCTTTCGGATTCGACGAACGCGGACCGTCCGGGCTATTCGGACTCAGAGCGCGCAGTACGGCCTCGCCTTGAGGACGTGTTTCACAGAGCTGAGAGCAAGCTGTTCGTTTCGTGTTTCAGTTCGTCGATTCACCGCCTGCAGGTGATCCTGGATCTATCGCACGAGAATGGGCGCAAAGTTGCGCTGGTCGGGCGCAGTATGAATTCGGTGACGGAGATCGCGCACAGGCACGGGCTGCTTTCGATACCCGATGGCGTGCTGATCCGGCCGCAGGACGTGGCGAACACGAAGCCGTCGAAAGTGACCGTGCTGATTTCGGGGACGCAGGGCGAACCGATGTCGGCGCTTTCGCGGGTGGCGGTGGACAACCACAAACATATTTCGGTGGACCCGGGCGATATGGTGGTGCTGAGTTCGCGTATCATTCCCGGGAACGAGAAGACGATCTTCCGCATGATCGATCATCTTTCGCGACGCGGGGCGGACGTGATTTACGGGAGCATGAATCCGCCTCTGCACGTTTCAGGGCACGGATCGATGGAAGAATTGCGGCTGGTGCTGAATCTGGTACGGCCGAAGTATTTCGTTCCGGTGCATGGTGAGTACAGACAGCTTTCGAAGCATGCCCGGCTGGCGGAGCATTTGCGTCCGCACGGTTTGAAGGAAACGTTCATCCTCGAAACCGGCGATTTGCTGGAGTTCGATAAGAAGGGCGCGCGGAAGGCAGGACGGGTGACTGTAGGACGGGTTTGTATCGATTCCGGCGCAGTGGGCGAAGTGGTCGGCGATATGGTGATTCGCGACCGCAAGGTGATTGCCGAGGACGGGATCGTGATCCCTATCATTGCCATCAATCAGCTGACGGGGAAGATCGAATCGACGGAGATTGTGAGCCGAGGGTTTGGCCTGGACGACGATCCGGAGTTCATGGCGCGGGCAAAGGCCGCAGTGGAGCATACGCTTGAGGGGTCGAGCGATGAAGAGAAATCAGACTGGGGCGTGGTGAAGGAAAAAATCCGCGCAGATCTGAAGCGGTTTATCAGCCGAGAGGCGCAACGGCGTCCGCTGATTATGCCGGTGATTCTGGAGATCTGAGGCACGCGCGGGGCGTGCAGTTCGTCAGAGTTTTTTTGCCATCAGAACCGTGTCGAGGCTCCGGGCGAGATCTTCCTTGCTGAACGGTTTCTGAATAAAATTCACACCTTTTTTCAGGACGCCGTGGTTGACGATCACGTTCGACGTATAACCCGACATGAAGAGAACATCGAGCCCGGGCCTCAGCGCGAGGACTCGCTCCCGCAGTTCCATTCCGTTCATGCCAGGCAGGACGACATCGGCCAGCATCAAATGGATTTCAGATTCAACTCTCTGGCAGATCTCGATCGCCTCCTTCGGAGTAGCCGCGACCAGCGGTTTGTATCCGATGCTGGTCAGCGTCTCGGCCGCCATAGTACGCACGAGATCGTCGTCTTCCACGAGGAGTATTGTCGCGCCGCGTCCGACCGGCGCGTGTTCCGGCTTCCCGGTCATATTTTCGACGCCGGCAGTTGCGGTCACCTTCGGAAAATAGATCTTGAACGTAGTGCCGTGGGCGAGTTCGCTGTAGACAGTGACAAATCCGCCGTTCTGCTTCACGATGCCATAGACCATAGCGAGTCCAAGGCCTGTACCCATCTCCCTCCCCTTGGTGGTAAAGAACGGCTCGAAGATTTGGCTTAATGTCTCCTCGTCCATTCCGATGCCCGTGTCGCTAACAGCCAGCAACACAAATTGCCCGGGTGTCGCTCCGGGCTGAATTCTGCAGTATTCCTGCGAAACAGCGACGTTCGCCGTCTCGACTGTCAGCTTTCCACCTTTCGGCATGGCGTCGCGCGCGTTGACGACAAGGTTGAGAAGGATCTGATTGATCTGCGAATGGTCCACGGCGACTTTCCACAAATCCTGGGCCGGGTGAAACCGGAGTTCGATGTCCTCGCCGATTACACGGGCCAACGGTTCTTCGAGATCGGCAACCAGCTCGTTCAGATTTGAAGGCACCGGGGCAATGATTTGACGCCGGGAGAAACCGAGTAACTTTTGTGTAAGGTCTTTCGAGCGGTGCGCGGCAGTAATGATTTCGTTGAGCCGTCTCAACTGAGGCCAGTCGGGGGGTACGGAGTCCCGAATCAACGACGAATAGCCCAGAATCACGGTCAGCATATTGTTAAAGTCATGGGCGACACCTCCCGCGAGGCGACCGATGGACTCCATTTTTGCCGACTGTGCCAGTTGCGATTCCAGCTTGGCGCGCTCGGCCGCCTCGCGCTTGCGTTCGCGGATATCGCGTGTTACCGTCGCCAGGTACAGTGGCTTTCCATCCGGATCCGCGATGACAAAACCAGTAATCTCCACGTCAATGAGGCTGCCATCTCCGAAATGCCTGAGTTTCGACTCGCCAATCCAATAGCCTTCGGCCTCAAGAGCAGAGAGCATTTGGCCAATAGTCTCCGTGTCCGGCGAGAATTCGGACAGGTTCTTGCTGCGCGCCTCCGCGATACTCTCGATTCCGACCAGGGCCATTGCGGCGGGGTTCAGGTATTCCACTTTGCCCGAGAGTTCGGCAATACCTATAAAATCCCGGTTCATGGCGATCATCGCAGCTAGTTTTGTATGTTCCTCCTGCGCTTGTTTTGTATCAGTGATGTCCTTAAATGCGCCACGAAGACGCACTGCGCCACTCTCGTCGCGGAAGAATTCGCCCCGTGAACTCATCCAATGGACGCTTCCGTCCGGCCAGACCACGCGATATTCCACGGCGAAGGGAGTGCTGGTGACGCGCGATTGCTCAAGGTCACGTTGCAGCCCGGCGAGATCATCGGGGTGGACCCTCGAATAGAAACCAGAATTCGTGGTGTCAAACTCTTCAGGGGTATATCCGAGTAGACGTGCGGTCTGTCCGGTCCACTCGATCAGGCCGGTCTGAAGATCGCGCTCGAAGATGCCGATGCCGCCCGATTCGAGCGCCAGTTCGAGCCTGCGTTCTGTCGCGATCAAAGATGCTTCCACGCGACGGCGGTGAGCCTCTTTTTCGAGGTTTTCTAAAGCAAAACCTAAATCGAGGGCGACCTGTTCCAGCAGTTCCCGTTCTTCCTCCCCGAAGAAACCTGCATCCCGCGAGTAGACGCCGAGTATGCCGAGTGTTTTTCCATCTGCGCGAATCGGAATGGCGGCAGATGAGCGCCATCCCGACACCCGGGCGGCCTCCGACCAGGCCCCGTTTCTTGGGTCGTTCAAAAAATCATTCACGATAGTGGCTTTGCCCTGACGGAAGGCAATACCGGCCGCACCCAGCCCCTCCGGCCGGTTATCGGTAAACATCCGGACACGATCCAGATAGCCCAGTTCATCTCCATACCGGGCCACGGGCAATAATTCGTTCGATGCAGGGTTGTGAAGCGCAACATTTGCCATGGCAAAACCGCCGAACTCGACCATGACCTGCGAAACCGCATCCAGCAGATCGTTTTGCGAACGGCTGCGCAGAATGGCATACATGACTTGCCGCGAGGCCGCGTATAACCTCTCGAAACGTTTGATCACCCTGGCTGCCTTTTTCCCTGTTTAGTTGCAAGAATAGCAGACGATTAAAACGGGATATCGGCCAACGGGAGATTTCGCGCGCTGGATATCCCGACTGCTATTGCAAGGCATTAATGCTGGGTGTAACCCAGGAGTAGAGGAAGTTGGCTATGGACGGGAACAGGTGGCCGAGGACGGCGAGGAGCGGAAGCGCCCCCATGCCGAGGATCTGCAGCCAAAAGCGGGAGTCGAGTTCTCCGGGTCGTGTGCGGGCGATTTTGCTCAATACCCAGTTTCGTTCCATACCTGCAAAAACGTAGAAAATCATAACGCTGACAACGAGCCATGCGACCGCAAGAAAACGGCCGACTGCGAGGGGCTCCTGTAAGCTGTACGAACTCAGAACAAGAAGCACCATCAGCATGGCGAAGGAAATGACCATTCCCATGCGGCGAATGTGGCGCATGGCATAGATGAAATAGTTGCAGAGTTGCAGCGCTACGAAGTCGGCGAGACAGTCGATATATATAGCGGTTGAGGGAGGGATCGGTTCCGGGGCCTGTTCGCCGACGGCGATATTCGCCCATTCGGCTGTCAGTCGTCCGTAGCATTTCAGGGCAATTTCAGCCACTTTCTGTTCGTGATTGCGGACTGCTTTTAGCCAGTCTTCCGTGGTTTTATGCGAAGTGGAATAACGCTGGCGCACGAATTTACGCAGGTCTTCGGACGAGTAGGCGTTGTCCTCGTGCTTTCGCGCCTCTTGCCCGGAGACGTTGAGATCGTGAAGGGCCTTGACGGCATGACCGGCGATCACCTGAGATGAGACGGGCTGTCGGAGGCTCCAGGCGGGACTGCGGGGCCATGATTTCGAAACACGATCGAAGGCGTTTCTCAACGGAGTGAGTTCGGCGAGAAGCAGCATGCCCAGCAATCGTTTCCATGCGGAGGTGATATCGAGGATGGCTCCAGTGAGGGCAAAAATCCACACGCCGATTGCGGCGATCAGGAGCTCATTCACTGGCAGGCGCTCGAAGGACCTCAGTCGCAACTGGAGAAATGCGACGCCGAGGATTGTGATGGAAAGGCAGGCGAGAGCGCGCAAGAGCGAGTCTGACAGATGCATACCGAGAGGGCCGGGGAAGGTCCGGTTGAGGGAGTCGTAGTTGTGCCTGAACAGATCAGTATCAAGCGCCTCGGTATCTGGCAGTCCTCTGTCGTGCGCCGCCGTATGCACCCCGGCGTCGTGCGTACCAGCATGATGCACAACTGCGTCGGTCGCCTTAGCAGGGTCCGGGAAATTCAGGCGGGGCCGATCATCGCTGGCCTTCGAGCAGCGATAGAAGTAACAGAAGAAGCTCACTGAGAACAGAAGGGCGAGGAGCAGCAGAGGCACAGCAGGCGAGGCACCCGCGGTAATGTCCAGGGCGCGAAGACGGAAGAGAAAATCGCCCTGGTCGACTGTGTCGCGGATACCGCCGCAGGCCACTTTCCAGAGGTTGATGGCATACAGGTAACAACTGAAGTAAATGAGGGAGAGAAGCGCGGGGCCGATGGCGGACTTCCACTCCGAAAGAATGGAGACACGGACTACCGAGGCACACGACACCGCAGTCAACGTCAACAACGGGGCCATGGACGCGGCACGCAGAATGAAGAGGGTCGATTCACGGAGAAACGAGGCTTCCAGCGAGGAGGGAGCAGGACAGAGGAAGACCCACGCGGTCATACTCAACGAGAAACAGAGGCCTGCCAGTTCCGGGAGACGCGCCGCATAGCTGGAGCGAACGGCGAGCCACAGAGGAAGGGAACTGCGCGGAGCGAAGTTCGCCAGCGCGATGCATGCGCAGACGGTGAGGATGGCAACCGCAAAGGCCCAGGAGGCGACGAACCAATCCAGCGGTGGTTCAGGGGATTTAAAACGCTCTTCGAGACTCTTGTATGTCCGCGAAGCCGCAGTCACGTGTTGAACGGGCCATAAGAGATTACCGACGGCAGTGTCCGCATAGGGATTGATCCAGTCCACAGGCGCGAATCCGCTGCCGGTGAGGGAGAAGAGCCAGAGGCCGGGAAAGTCGCTGGCTGGCAGGTCTTTGGTGAAGGCTCCATAGCCACGCAACCTGCTGGGGTCTGTGTCGGAAGGCGTGTTTGTCAATTGTCCAATCAGCAACTGGCCCACGTTAAACAGAGCCCGGTAGTTTTCCGAAGGCATGACGAGATGGGAATTGGGGGACTGGGTGCGTCCAGGCGCGGCCGGAGGTCTTAGCCAGTCGTTGCCCTGCACGAACATGGGGTAGGTTGAAAAGAACAGCGTTCCGGTAAGGGATTGCTGTTGCGAAGCTGAGAGGAACAGAACATCGGCGTCGGTGCCAATGAGGATCCGGGTCTCAGGCGCCTGGCGTCGCATGAAGGTTGCGAGAAAAATGGAATCGAGGGGATTTGTGGCGGCAAGGTAAGCCAGGCGTATTTTCTTGCGCTTAAAATCGTCGGCGATCAGGCTGAGTACGGCGCCCTGGGAGGCGGCAGTATGGACGTCGGAGAAGACGGGAATGCTGTCTTCTCCGAGAGCGGAATCGCGGAGGGAAAAGTCGACGGTGGGCTGGAGGCCGTGTGTTTGCCCGCTCCCGGTGGCCTGCTGGTAGGCGTCCCGCAGGTGGGCGATGTCACGGGGGAAGCGGTAGATCGGCAGACCATCGGGCGTGGAAGCTACGCCCGGCAGGTTGTCGCGTGTGATCACGACGTCTTCGCCGAAGCCACTTTCACCTTCAATGAGGAGTGCGGAGTCACTCGTGCTGAGTCCAAATTTCGGCAGGACGGTTTTCAACGCGTTGATGCCGGCTTCGGAACTGACAACGCCGGAATAAAAGTCAAAGCCTCCATTGGTGTTTGTCAATCCCTTCAGGCTTGCTGTGAAATAGTCGGCGCCGGACGCGCTGGACGGAGAGCCGCCGAAGACATGATTGTGAACACGATCTGTCCGATTGGCAAATGCGGGGTCCATCCAGCCCTTCATCAGGCCGGACAGAGACTGGAAGGAACCTGAAAACGACGGTGCCAGGAGGCCGATTCGGGAACCGTGCGCGGACAGCAAATTGGCCATGTTCAGCGCCGAGTAGAAGGGAGCGGTGGCGATTCCGCTAGTGGGTGATTCGGGTACAAGGAAAACCAGCAGCAGTCTTCGGCGAGCCCCGGACACTGGTTTGGCGGGCCGAAATATCAGAATGCCAGGGATCTGTTCCTGCGCATCTTCGAGAAAACGCTGATGTCTGCGTTCGTTAATATCGGGCTCGGAGGCGTCGAAATGATCGAGCCAGGGAAGCCACTGGGAAGTGAAGACCCAGCCCTTCGCTTCCGCCGCTCGTTCCAACGCCTCGATCTGGCGGTCAAAGAAGGCGGCCAGCCGGGTGTGGAGCGGGTCGGCAACGGTGGCGACGATAGGGGTGATGTCGTAATTCGCGGGTGACAGGCCAAATAGACCTGTCAGGCTGGCGGTGACTGCCGAATTCGGACCAGCGGCGGAAGAGATGCCCTTCAGGATGGGGTCGAGCTTGTCGGCAGTTTCAGGAAGCTCGAACGCGGGAGTTTCGTCCGCTACAGAACGGGTGGCCAGCCAGGGACCTTCGCGGGCGGTTTTTTCATCGGCGGCTGGCTTGGCGGGCTGGTTTTGGGGGGTGTGCTGAGATTTGCCGGAAGGTCCGCCTTGTTCTCCGGCGGGCGGAGCGAGTGTGTGGATGGCGAGCGCGAGGAGGGCGAGTAGGCCTGCGCCTGGTGCAATGTCGCGTTTCATGATTTTTATTACCTCCCTCCCGTATTCGGAACGGCAGACAGTTTATAGAGACGTAGTATCTCACTTTTTCCATTCCGCATGCAGATATCTGTGGAATCATCGCCAGACGAGTTGAGTTATCCTGAAATCCTGGAAATTTACCTGAAAGGAAACTTTATGAGCGATTCCAATCCAACAACCCGGCTGGGCGCGGCCTCTATCCCGGGCACTCCAATGGGCGTGAGTGCCGGCGATGCCGGTTCTTATCGTGCGGCATCTTCGCACAAGGCGACAGCTGACAGGCTGGGACCCCTGCAGGATCTTCCGGGCTTTTGGGAAGGTGTGGGCTTCAGTCTGATTGCGCGTCCGAACTTTTCAGGGGGTAACCCGAACGGAATATTTCTGGAACTGAATTTGTTGCGCGAGACGCTTGAATTCAGGCCGATCGGGTCGCCTGTATTTAATCGGGGCAGCATGCAGGACGACATTGCGATTTACGGATTGAGTTATCTGCATCGGGTGACGGACGGGGTAACCGGGGGCGCGCTGCATATCGAGCCGGGTCTGTGGCTGAATATTCCGGCGACGACGAATCCAAAGGCGGATGCGAGCATTGCGCGGCTGGCGACTATCCCTCACGGGAACGCGATTTGCACGGTGGGGTTTTCACAGAACGTGGTATTTGATGGGCTGCCGCAGATTCCGCCGGCGAACACGGTGCCGTTTAAGATCGGCGGCGATGCACCCGCAGCGGGGACGAAGAATCCGCTGGCGGAGTATGATCTGAGCGTTCCGAGCAAGTTTCGCACCGATGCGTTGCCGCCTGAAATTACGCAGGCGCTGATCGACGATCCGAATTCGATGCTGCGGAGCGCGCTGCAGGGGCAGAAGCTGACGAAGATCACGCGACTGATCACATCGACACCGGCGGCGGGAGGGGTGAGTAATATTCCGTTTATTACGAGTAACGCGGATGCGCCGGGGCTGGAATCGGTGTTTGCGATTGAAGTGGTGCAGAACCCTGCGGGTGATAGTTTTCTGCAGTTGCAGTATTCGCAAACGGCGTTGCTGAATTTTAAGGGGATGAGCTATCCCCATGTCACGGTGGGGACGCTGATTAAGGCATTCTGAGGTGGTGGCCGTGCGCACGTAAACCGGGGATGCGGAAAAACTGGTTGTATGGCAGCCCAGGTCTGTGACGGGTACGAAGGCGATGTTTCGCTCCACTAGTGAGCCGGGTGTATCGGGCCGTAAGATTATTCCAATTGAAAGTCATAAGCTGCAAGGTACAAACTCTGATCATGGTCAACGATGCCCATTCGCACGCGGTCGAGCCAGCCAATGCGTCGGAGGAGATTTTTGCGGATGCGCTCATCTGCGAAGAAGCAGACGATTGACTCCACACGCATTCCGGCAAATTCGATTTGCACTACGTGGCCGAAGGTTTCGACACGGCCGGTGGCAGTCGCGAATATTTTTGACTGGCCCAGTTAAATTTCAATATTGAGAATGTCGGCGTGACCGCGTTCAAACAGGCAATTGGCCGCGCCAGTGTCTACATATGCGAGCAGATCGACAGTTCGATCTGCGTTTCTGAGTGTAACTGGAAGCGGGATTCCCGCCGACTGCGACACATACCGATGGAAGTGTTTGAACTCAAGCTGGGGCATCAAAGCCAGCCGGCTGAAGGTAACTCTGGTTCATCCGGCAGATGGACGAGAAGCGCGTGAAAAACCCTTGGCGCGGGCTTCGTCGTGGACATCGCGGCCGCGCGGTCCGTGGCTGATGAGCTCGCTTCCTTGCAGAGCCACCCATTGTCCCCGATAGTCCGCACCGTGGTCTCTAATCCATTCCTGCTCCGGTATTCGGGCCGAATCCGATGAGCCGGTGGAATGCGAGGTGTCGTGAAGTTCCGTCACAGTCAACTGAACATGCTGGCGCTCCGCCAAGGCGAGCGGCTGGAGCGGGCGGAGCACGCCTTGCTCAAACACGGCTTCGAGATGTTGCACCATGGCTCAACTATAACGGCAAACGGGAACTATATGGAGGGGCTGCCACATCTCATTTCTTTGCGGCGGCTGGTTTGGCGGGGGACATGCCGGTGTCGGCCATCCAGTCCTGGAGACGGGCCACCCAGCCGGAGTAGATTGCGTTCGGGCGGTTGTCGGTCGGCTGGTAGCCGAAGCCGTGACCGCCGCTGGCGTAGATGTGCAGTTCCGCCGGCACGCCTGCTGCCTTCAGCGCGAGGTAGACGGCGGGGATAGCCGTGGAGGGTCCCTTATCGTTATCGGCGCAGAGCAGGAAGGTGGGTGGCGTGTCTTTGGTGACCTGCACGGTATCGGCGCGGATGCCGGGGTAGATCAGGATCTGGAAATCGGGACGGGAGCTTTGGTGCTCGATGGGATCGGGATCGGCGGGCTTACCGGCGTCAAATTTGGTGGAGGCGAGAACCGCAACTTCGCCACCGGCGGAAAAGCCCATGATGCCGATTCGTGCGGGGTCGATACCCCACTCCTGCGCGCGGGAGCGGATGGTGCGAATGGCTCGTTGGGCGTCGGCAAGGGCGTTTCCTTCTACCGTGTACGTTGAACCCTCTTCGTGGGCGAGCCGGTATTTCAGAACGAAGGCTGCAACGCCGACGCTGTTCAGCCATTCGGCCACGTTGGTGCCTTCGGTATCGATGGAAAGAAAACGGTGTGCGCCGCCGGGAGCAACGATCATGGCCGCACCCGTCGCTTTGCTTTTCTGCGGCAGATAGACAAGCAGCGCTGGGTCATGGATGCTGGAGACCTTGATGGAATCGTGCGGTCCGGAGGGCGCGGTGATGACTTCCTTCTTGCCTTTTAGTGCTTCGGAACCAGGTGCACCGTTGGCCCACAGGGGAAGGGACTGGCCCTGCGTTTGGGCGAGGCATCCCGCGGAGAAGGCCAGTGATACAGCGATGAGTTTGGACGTGTTCAGGGAGTCGCGTCGGTTCATGCCAGGTACTATATCAGAGGTGTCGAATATGGGTATGACGAGACGGGAGTTCGGGGTGGCATGCGCGGGGGTGGGGTTGGCGGGTGCGCAGACGGACGGGTGGCGTTCGTTATTCGACGGCTCGACTACGCGTGGCTGGCAGGAGATCACAGGCAAGGCATTCCCAACCAACTGCTGGACGATTGAAGACGGGTGCCTGAAGGCGCTGGTGCGGACGGACGGTTTTCAGGACATTCGAACGGCGGATACGTTTCGATCTTTCGATTTGCGTTTCGAGTGGAAGCTGCTGGAACGCGGTAATTCCGGGGTGAAGTACAAGATTCAGAAAGTGGATGAGTGGGTGAACGCAGAGGGCAGGCAGGCGCGTGCGCGGGGCCTGGAGTATCAACTGGCAGACGACAAAGATCCCGATGCGGCTTCTGATGTGCGGCGCGTGGCAGGATCATTGTATTCGCTGATTGCACCTTCGCCACGGGTGCCGCCGAGAATTGGTGAGTTTAACGACTCGCGAATTCTGGTGGATGGCAAACGAGTGGAGCACTGGCTGAACGGGCAGAAGGTGGTTTCGTTCACGACGGATGCGCCGGAGGTGGAGAAGTTGCTGCGAGCGAATATGGCGGCAGACGATCACGGACCGGTGCATGAAGAGAGCCCGATCAGTTTCCAGAATCACTCGTCGGAGACGTGGTTTCGCAATATTCGCGTGAAGCGCTTATAGGACGAGTTCCTGGGCTTCGTGGCACCCGAACAGCTGACGCTTCCGGATCACGTCGGCGATTTCACTGGGGACCATTTGATCCCATGAGGGGTCACCGTCTTTGATGCGCTTCAGAATGTCGCGCGAGAAGATGTGCAATACGCTTTCGTTGAAGTTTTCGAGTTGACGGATGCTGCCGCCGTGCACGATATGGCGATAGAGCGCCCTGACGTTCTCTGGCATCTCGACATTCTCCACCTTCGTGAGCGCACCGGTGGCCGGATCCTTCAGCGGATAGACATAGATCCTCAGGTCACGGGTGAAGAGCTTGCCGAAGGCTTCGAGGATGCCACCTTCGAGTTCGTTGTAGAACTCCTCTTTGAACAGATCCTGAAGACTGGAGAGGCCCATGGTGAGCGCAATCGGTTCGGTTGTGTAACGCGTCAGCCATGCCGCGAGGCGATAGTACTCGAAGTAGTCCGAGATGAGAACAGTTTTTCCAGCGGCGGCAAGCATGTCGACGCGGGCAAGAAAGTCTTTAAGGTCGATTTTGCCTGTGACGAGAAGATTGCGCATGGTGATTTCCATGAGATCCACAATCTGAACGGGCGGTGCGCCGGGCTCGGGCGGACGCTCCTGAGTGAGCTCAGCGGCAAAGCGGGCGTGGGCGCTTTCGAGCATGTCGATATTCACGCGGGTGACGGGTCGGAAACTGCCGCGTTCGACCAGGACCGGGCGCTTGCGAAGAATCTCCGAGGGTTGCAAAACTTCACCGCAAGGCCCGAACATGGCGGCACTGCTGAGACCGAGCTGCACGAGGCGCAGACTCATCACGCGGTTATCGACATGGCGGAATTCGATGCCGGAGAATTCGACCATATCGATTTCAATGCGATCCGTGCTGAGATTGTCGAGCAGCGACTCAAGCATTTGTTCCGGCTTGTGATGCAGGAAGCATGCCGCATACAGGAGGTTGACGCCGACGATGCCGAGGGCCTCCTGCTGCAGGCTGTTTTCATGATCGAGCATGCGGACGTGGATCAGAATCTGGCTGTCTTCATCGCGCGGATGCGCCTGGTATTTGACTCCCATCCAACCGTGACACTCGTTGGTGCCGTGGAAATTGCGGGCGGAGACGGTGTCGGCGAAGACGAAGAAGGCAGTGGTGTCGCCGCGCATGGGGCGCAGACGTTCGAGGTTGAGCTTATGCTCGAGATCGAGCATGCTTTGCAGGCGCTCCCGGGAGACGTAGCGCTTGCAGCGGCCGTAGATGGCGTCGCTGACCGCCATATCGTAGGCGGAGATGGATTTGGAGATGGAACCGGCAGCCGCACCGACGCGGAAGAACCAGCGCGCGACCTCCTGGCCCGCGCCAATTTCGGCGAACGTGCCGTAGCGCATGGGGTCGAGGTTGATTTTCAGCGCTTTTTCGTGAGTGCTGAGTTCGGCGGTTTCATTGCACGCCGCACTTTTCGCTGAAGCGTCTGCTGAATTCCGCATAGGACAGGGTCCATAGCTCTTATCGGCAGGAGTGGAGGATTTTTCAGGGGAATTCCGAGCCGCCTGAAAGGCGGCTGCGGGCAGGAATGCCAGCCCCCCAGTCTGCGCTGCTACATGAGTGGAGGGCGTGCAGGAATTCCGCGTTATCGGGCGTGGCGGAGGCGAACAACGTCATGCAGGAGCGGAATTTCATATTGTCCGGGGAACCGAAGATTTCGTCGATCGAACGGCCTTGTATCTGATTGACCAGGCGGGTGCATTCGCGAAGGCGAGCGCCCAGAACCGGGTGGTGAAGATAAGCTTCGGCTTCGGCCTGGGAGGAAATGCCGTAACGGGTCGCCATAGCGCTGTGGCCCAGGCCGCGCATTTGAGGGAAGACGAACCACATCCAGTGCGATTCCTTGCGGCCACGACGCAGTTCGTCGCAGACTGCTTCGAAGACGGGATTCTGGGCGCTGACGAATCGCTGGAGATCGAATGGGTCGTTTTGTTCAGAGGTCACGCTGATTCCAGTTTTCTCACACGGTTTTTCTCATACGACCAGGTAACAACACGGACAAAGCCGCAGAGACTACCAGTGCGCCGGCGTAAACGAAGATGGGAGGCTGGTGCGACGAGGCATCGGAAGGCCGGTGGAGTAAGACGCCGAGGATGGTGGTACCTGCCACGCCGCCAATATAGCGCATAGTGGAAAGCATGCCGCCAGCCATGCCGGACTGCTCGCGGCTGACGGTACTCATGGAGGCGGCCTGCGAGGGCGGGGAGGTGATGCCGATTCCGAGACCGATAAGCAACAGGCCGGGCATAACCTCAGTCGGCAGATGCACCGAGCTAAGGTTGGTGAACCACCACAAACCGACCAGCGCGAGAAGAGAACCCAGCAGCGTTTGCAGACGAGCGCCGATAAATTCGGTCATGCGTCCGCCTGCCATGGAACCCAGCATCATCGCTACAGTCAGCGCCAGCAATGCCTGCCCTGTGGTCCGCGCGCCCACACCGCGTACGCGGTCGAAGAACACGGGCAACTGAAACAGCAAGGGGTACATGGCCATGTTTTGAAGGGCGACGATACTGCCGCCACCGAAAAACGCGCCACGCCTGAGCAGCGAGAAATCGACAACGGGCGATACAGCGCGGCGTTCGCGGAAAGGAAACACGATCAGCAACAGGGTGCCGAGGGCTCCCAGTTGCCAGGCGGTGCCGCCCGACATTCGCAGAGCAACGACGACCATGGTGAGGCCTCCCGCCAACAGCAGGCTACCGGGCCAATCGAACGGCTGGCGAGCGGAGGCGTCGCCGGCTTTAGTGAACATGGCGCGGCCGCGCAGGACCAGCAGCAGAGAGACAGCGATTACAGGAAGATTGGCGCCAAATACCGCGCGCCATCCAAAGCGTTCCGTCAGTTCGCCGCCTAGTAGCGGGCCGATGGCGGCGGCGAGGCCCAGGCATGCACCGAGCAATCCGAAGACGCGGGCGCGCTTGTCCTGCGGAGTCTGGTTACGAAGAATAGCCATGGTGGCGGGGACGGTGGAAGCGCCGCCGGAAGCCATCAGGATGCGCGCCAGAGCGAGCAGATGTACTTCGCGCGCCAGCAGGCCCAACACCGAACCGGAGGCAACGAGGGAGAGGCCGACCATCAGCGCACGACCGTGGCCGATCAGGTCGCCCAGTTTGCCGCCGGGGCTTTGTAGCGCGATGCTGGCGATGAGGTAGCTTGAAACCAGCCACGGGGTGAGGTCGGAAATGTTAGCGCCGATGTCGTGTCCGATGCGGGGAAGCGCGACAGCGATCATCGTACTGCCAAGTGGAGCAAGAGCCGCCGAGAGCAGCATGCCGGTGAGGGCTGAGGGGGGCAAGCCTGCCTGACGTTCGTTTGCCGCGACGCTCATCGGTTTCTTGTCATGGCTCGGCACTGTAAAAGGTAGAGCTGACCGGCTGCGAAAGCCCACTCGACGTCGAGTCCTCTGCCAAAATGATTTTCGCAGCGTGTGGCGAGATTGTGCAGTGCGGCAAGCATCGCGTCGTTCAGGCAGAGCGCGTTCACCAGCTCTTCGGCGACAGCTGATTCGATGACACCGCCTTCCGGGCTGCCGGAGAGCGCGATATCTTTTTCCCCCGCAGTGCAGCGGAGGATATTGCCTTCCTCATCGAGCGCGTAGTTGTCTGGTACGACGAGGCCGGCAACAACCGCTTCGCCGAGGCCCCATGCGGCTTCGATGACGCGCTCAGCCGCACCGGTCAATGGGTTCTTCGTGAACATCACGCCCGCGCAATCGGGCTCAATCATGCGCTGGACCACCACGCCGACGCGCGGTGTTTCGTCCATGCCAAGTTTGCGCCGGTAGGCCCGGGCTGATTCGGTGTGGGCAGATTCGCGCACGCTTAGCACGGCGTCCGGCACCTGATCTTCGTGTCGTACGTTCAGGATGGTGATGTGCTGGCCCGCGAAACTGGCGCCTTCGGAATCTTCGCCGATGGCCGAGGAGCGGACAGCGCAGGGTCCATCCAGTCGGGTGAATTCGGCACGCAGACTTTGCAGCGCGTCGGCATGGCCTTCGAATATGGCTTCGACGTGGGTGGTGCCGAGCGCGAAACCGGGAGGCACGGGAAGGCCGGCGCGAAGCGAGCTCGAAAGAGACGCCGCCTTACCGCCAAAATGCGATTCCTCGACGGCGTCCACAAGCGGAACAGAGTAGCGGACGGCGTTCAGCAACGTTGCTCCACTTGCTCCAGGAGATCGACTTCGCCTTTATCGCCGTTCACGCGTATGCGCGCTCCATCGGGGAAGAGCGCTGTGGCGTCGCGCGTTCCCACGACGGCGGGGATGCCGTACTCGCGGGCGACGATGGCCGCATGCGAGAGTTGTCCGCCGCGATCCGTGACAATGGCGCCGAGAAGCGGCAGAACCACATTGAAAGACGGACTGGTGTTGCGCGTAATGAGGACATCGCCCTGTTGCAGGCGATTGAAATCTTCAGGGCCATTCACGATCCTGGCAATGCCTTCGCAGATGCCAGGATGAACGGGAAGGCCGGTGACGCTTTTGCGGACTTCGCGCGCGGATTCGCCAACGTGGCCGTTCATGGCTGATCCATGCGTGGCGGACGCGTTGTTATTGTTTGCCAGGGGTTTCTTGTCGGGGATGTGAAAGATGTTGCTGATGACGGCATCCACGGCGCGGGCGTTGGCTCGCCCTTTTTTCGGCAGCCATTCGGCGGGTGGTGGTCCGGAGGGGGGCATGCCGAGCCAGGGCGGCGCGTCGGCAACTGTCCGGGTTGTGCGCCAAGTCTGGCGGCGACGCAGTTCTGTTACGCCGGGGCCCTGATCACCTTTCAGCATCCCGACAATTTCATCGTGACTGGCGTCGATAGCGAGTTCGGCGTCCGGCAGCAGGCCGTTCGCTACGAGGCGGCGCCCGGCTTCGAGCACAGCGCGGCGGGCCAATCCGGTTGCCCAGGTGTCGTTATATATCCCGCGTTCGTCGCGCAGTCGATAGATGAAGCGCGCTTCTTCGAGGAGTTCGTCGAACTGCCCGCGGCTGGCTTCGGGAACCTTAGCCCGGAGCGCGTCACGGCGTTTGGCGAAGTCGGCATCGCGATCGGAAACGCCGGAAGCGCCGAACATCGTACGCAGCAGCATCTCAGGCATTTCGAGAGCACACTTGTCGCCGATGTCATAGCCGGTGACGACGCGGTAACCGATTTCGTCCAGAAATTCCTGCAAGGGGCCGGCGATTCCGGCTTTCGACCTAAGATCGTTCAGCACCGATTGTGCATCGCGGCCACGGACGCTTTCGGCGGTGATGCCACCTGATCGGAGCGCGGATTGGAGGCGTTCCAGCGGTCCATGGCCAGCGCCTCTCGAAACAGGCGCTGCACCTTTCAGGACGCCAAGGACTTCGCCAGACGAGAGGCCCGTCCAGTGCTGCACTTCGGCCACGAAGTGCCCTACGGGAAAGCAGCACGGAATGGTAAACATGTGGTGCCTATAGATCATTTCAGTGACATTGCTGCGCGCATCGGCGAGGTACTGAAGGAAGTCCGCGTCGCCGAGGGCTCTGATGTCGACGTCCTGAAATCTGCGGTTACGGGCGATGGAGTCGGGCTTATACTCTTCGTCCCAGACGCGGAGGTCTTCGCGCCAAAGCTTCCGCGAAATTGCGTCGGACCCGTTGGCGAGCCGCTTTCGCATGGCTGGATGCAATCGGGCGAGCAGCATGAATATCAGTTTCGGCGGCGGTCCGGCAGCGTTGTCAGGCGCACCGACTGCCATTGCCTTCATGTAGCAGAAGTCGTTCACAAATGCGAAGCGAAAATAGTCGAGCAAAAGCCCGTAGCGCTTCGTGCCGCTGCTGAAGCCGCGTGCGAACGGCTCCGCGAAGATCCCGCTGATGTAGCGAGTCACGGGTCTCGCGAAATGAGTCTCTTCCAGTTCCCATGCGCCTGGACCGGGCGTCTTGAATTCGATTTGTGGCATGCCGACCACTCCCTCTTGGCCACGTCTTGCGTGCCAGGTTAGTAACGCGATTGTCACATTAGAATACCTCAAACCGTCTTGCGATTTCAGGGTGCGAATTCGTTTCCAAACGGTGCGGTAAACTCAGGCCATGATTGGAGGATTCGTATGATTGGACGACCCGCGGACTCGGAGGCTTCGCCTCATTTTTTTACTTACATCAATCAGGTTGCAGGGGATGATCCTGTGGGTCTGGTGGAGCGGCAACTGGACGAGGCGATGACGCTGTTCGGGGGTATTTCCGAGGAGCGGTCCATGCATCGTTATGCGCCGGGGAAGTGGAGTTTACGGCAGGCGCTGAGTCATATTACCGATACTGAACGGGTGTTTGCGTACCGAATGCTGTGGATCGCCCGCGGGATTGATGCGCCGCTGCCGGGATTCGATCAGGACGTAGCAGCTGCGGGTGCGGAGGCGGATGGTGTGGCCTGGGCTGCGCATTTGGAAGAGTTTCGGCAGGTGAGGTTGTCGACAATCTCGCTTTATCGCAATTTGCCGGAATCGGGATGGAAGCGTAGCGGTGTAGTGCGGGAACTCCCGATTAGCGTGCAGGCGCTGGGGTTTATTATTCCCGGACATGTGGAGCACCACCGGAAGATTTTGCGTGAACGGTATTTGTAGATCAGGCTTTAGAGTGAGGGAAAGAGAAAACCGCCTCTGTCACGAAGGCTGACAGAGGCGGTTTTCATTTGTAACGATGGCTGACGGCTGTTAGTACTTCGGCACACTCGGATCGACTTTATCGCTCCACGCGGTAATGCCGCCCGTCATGTTCGTGACGTTCTTAAAACCAGACTGCTTCAGCAGGTCGACCGCTTTGGCGCTGCGACCACCCATCTTGCAGTGCATCACGTACTCGGCCGACGGGTCGAGTTCGTTCAGACGTTTCGGCAGTTCGCCGAGGGGGATCAGCGTGGAGCCGGGAATCCGGCAGATCTGGAATTCGTGCGGTTCGCGGACGTCGATCAGCGTGAATTTATCGCCACGGTCGAGCTTCGCTTTCAGATCGACGGCGCTGATTTCTCCGGGCGTCTTTTGTGCGGACACGGGCTTGGGCTCCTCATGCTGCGGCATGCCGCAGAATTGCTGGTAGTCGATTAGTTTCGTGATGGTCGGATGGTCGCCGCACATTGGGCATTCGGGATCGCGACGGAGTTTCAGTTCGCGGAACTTCATGCCGAGAGCGTCATACAACATCAGGCGTCCGACCAGCGGCTGGCCGATGCCCAGAATGAGCTTCACGGTTTCCGTTGCCTGCACGAGTCCGATGATGCCGGGCAGAATGCCGAGTACGCCACCCTCGGCGCAACTGGGAACCAGGCCGGGAGGTGGCGGTTCCGGGTAGAGGCAGCGGTAGCACGGCCCACCGGGGTAGGCGAAGATGGTCGCCTGGCCTTCGAAACGGAAGATGGAACCGTAAACGTTGGGCTTCTTCAGCAGCACGCAGGCGTCGTTGACGAGATAGCGCGTGGGGAAATTGTCGGTGCCATCGACGATGTAGTCGTAGTCCTTCAGAATTTCGAGCGCGTTCTCGCTGGTGAGCGCCGTTTCGTGGCGGTCGATCTGCACGAACGGGTTGATGTCGCGCATGCTTTCAATGGCGGAATCGATCTTGGGCTTGCCCACGTCCTTGGTGCCGTGGATGACCTGGCGCTGCAGGTTGGTGTAGTCGACAACGTCGAAATCCACCAGGCCGATGCGACCGATGCCGGCAGCCGTCAGATAGAGCGCGAGCGGCGCGCCGAGGCCACCGGTGCCGACGAGCAGCACGCTCGCCTTCTTCAGCTTGAGCTGACCTTCCATGCCGACCTCCGGCATGATCAGGTGGCGGCTATAGCGCAGGATTTCGTCTTTGGATAGAGAGACTTCGTTTGACATGACCAGATGTTAGATGCTGCTCGCGCCGCCAGCGGTGCAGGCAACGGCACCACCAGCAATACTGGGGACGATCGAGAGCGTGTCGGTGGCGGCCACGGGCGTCGCATCCTTCTGAAGATAACGGATATCGTCGTCATTCAGATAGACGTTGACGAAGCTGCGGAGTTTGCCCTCGTCGTTATAGAGCTGCTTCTTCAGATCGGGGAAGCGCGTGGTGAGCGCGGCGAGCACTTCGCCAACGGTCGCACCGGCAGCTTCCACGGTGTCATTCTTTTCCGCAAACTGGCGGAGGGGGGTTGGGATTAAGATTCGGGCCATTGTAGTTCCTCTTTTTCTGCGTGTGTCTGTTCGGCGTTGGGCAGCCAGCTGTTGGCGTGGTCGAAACGCCCGTTCTTGATCGACAGAACGACGAACGAATACCACGGGCAGGAATTCTTCAAATCGGTGACGGAAAAATACGCGTCGCAATCAGGATGCGAGTGGTAGATGCCGATCAGATCCATTTTACGCTCGCGGGCTTCGCGGTCGGCGCGCAGCAGATCTTCGGGACGCAGCTGATAATAGGCTGCCTGCGGACCTTCGGCGGCGTTATCGAGCGCGATGGCGTGGATGACGGTCTTGTTGTCGCCATCGATAGTGCCAATCATGGCGCCGCAGCATTCGTTCGGATAAGTGGCCTGGGCGTGGTTCACCATTTCGCGCCAGGGTTGTCGTTCAACGGTAATCATTTATTCTTCGTCCCAGAAATGCTCGCTCAGATACTTGTCGGCGCCATCGCAAAGGATGGTCACGATCACGCCGGTGCGGCCTTCGGCGGAAATTTCCTTCGCCAGTTGCGTGGCGGCCTGGATGTTGCCGCCAGCCGATATACCGACCAGTATGCCTTCATCCCGGGCCAGACGCCGGACCATCTTGTAGGCGTCTTCGGTCTCAATCTCAATATTACGGTCTGCCAGCCTGGGATCGTAGATTCGCGGAATGATCGCAGTCGCCATGTGCTTGGTGCCTTCAATGCCGTGGAAGCCAGTAGAGGGCTGCGCGGAGATGCACTGCACGCCGGGGACATCCTGCTTCAGGCGACGGCTGGTGCCGACGAAAGTTCCGCTGGTGCCAAGCAGCGCTACGAAGTGAGTGACGCGGCCTTCAGTCTGCGCGATGATTTCGGGACCGGTGGAGTTGAAGTGCGCCCGCCAGTTGGCATCGTTACCGTATTGATCGGGGTAAAAATAGCGGTCGGGATCGGCGGCGTAGATCTCGCGCACTCTGCGGATGGCACCGTCGGAACCTTCGCCGGGATCGGTGAGGACGAGTTCCGCGCCGTAGGCTTTCAGAATGCGCTTGCGTTCCGGTGAGGCGTTTTGCGGCAGGCAGAGCTTGACCTTGTAGCCGCGCACGGCGCCGATCATGGCGTAGGCGATGCCGGTGTTGCCGCTGGTGGAATCGATCAGAACTTTGCCCGGAGTGAGCAGACCGGCGCGTTCGCCTTCGCGAATCATGTTGAGCGCGGCGCGGTCTTTTACGGAACCGCCGGGATTGAAATACTCAGCTTTGCCGTAGATTTCGACACCGGGGTAGGCACTATCGACCTTCGCCAGACGAAGCAGTGGGGTATTGCCGATTTGACTGATGACGTCGTGCGCCATGGGGAGCGCGGTGGCTGGCGTAGTCATTTTCCGGGAAGTGCAGAGAGAATCTGGACTAAGTCCATCTTACAATAGGTGATTCTTTGCAGGTACGTTTAGATTCAACATTTATGACGCGACGTTTGCTGATTCGGCCAGGGGCGATTGGAGACTTCATTGTGAGTCTGCCAGCGATGGAGGCGCTGCGGGCGGAGTATACGGAGGTGTGGTGCGCTGGGCAGAATGTGGCGCTGGCGCGGTTTGCGGATCAAGCGCGGTCGATTGCGTCGGTGGGGCTGGATCGGCTCGGGATTACTCATGATGACGACGCGATTGAGCGACTGCGTGGTTTCGACGAGATCATTTCGTGGTACGGGGAGAATCGGCCGGAGTTTCGGGACTATGTGGCGGGGCTGGGGTTGCCATTTCGGTTTTTACGGGCGCTGCCGGAGGCGGAGGGCACGTGCCACGCGGTGAACTTTTATGCGGCGCAGGCGCGGGGTTTGGGCGTGGCGGGCGCGGGGGTGGAGAGGAATCCGAAGATCGTTTGTCCGGATGTGCGGAGGACGTTTGCGGTGATTCATCCGTTTGCGAGTTCGACGGCGAAGCGCGCGCCGATGGAAGTGTTTGAGGCGGCGGCGGGGAAACTGGAGGGCGCAATGCCGATTCGGTGGTTGTGCGGGCCGGAGGAGGAGTTAGCTGGTGCGGTGCGGATTATGGACTTGTATGAACTGGCTTGTTGGCTGCGTGGCGCGCGGGTGTTCGTCGGGAATGACTCCGGGATCTCGCATTTGGCGGCGGCGGTGGGGACGCCGGTGAAGGTGTTCTTTCGGGCGAGTGATCCGCAAGTTTGGGCACCGCGGGGGTGTTCGGTGGATCTAGCGCGAGTGGACCGTAGTTAGTACGATTTCGCAATCACGACCCGACGGTCCACTTCTTCACCGGTGACGATGCACTTGCCTGCGCCGTCGTATTCGTCGACTAGCGGGATATTTCGCACCGTCGCCTTGAATTCCTTCAGGCGCGCGTCGCAGACGGCATCGTCTTTCAGATGCGCCATCACGAATTTGCCGCCGCCTTTTTCCGCCGTCACTTCGCTCAGAATCGATTCCACTTCTTCCATCGAATTCGCGAGTACGGTGTTCGCTTTGAGCCGCGCCTTCGCTGCCGCCAGCATGTCGGTCTGCATCACATCGAGCGTGGCGGTGACGCGTCCGGCGATTCCTTCCTGCGGAAGAATTTCTTTGGTCCCGGTATCACGCCGTTTGAGGACAATGTTGCCACTTGCGAGATCGCGCGGCCCGAGTTCCAGCACGACCGGCACGCCGCGGCGCTCCCAGTGGAAGAACTTCGCGCCGGGGTTGTGGCCTTCGCGGTCGTCCACTTTCGCGCCGATATCGGCGGCGATGCGGTGGGCGGCTTCGAGTACGGCGGCCTTCTCTTCATCCTTGCGGAAGATCGGCACCAGCACTGATTTCCTTGGCGCGAGTTTGGGCGGCAGCACGAGGCCTTTGTCGTCGGAATGGCTCATGATCAGTCCTCCGATCAGCCGGGTTGAAACGCCCCAACTGGTTTGCCACACGTATTCGAGCTGGCCTTCTTTACTCTGGAACTTGACGTCGAAAGCCTTACCGAAGTTTTGGCCAAGGTCGTGACTTGTGCCAGCCTGTAGCGCGAGACCGTTCTGCATCATGGCCTCGATGGAGAAACTGCGCAAGGCTCCGGCGAACTTTTCTGACTTTGTCTTCACGCCGCGAATGACGGGCATGGCCATGATGTTTTCCGCCACGTCGGCGTAAACGTCGAGCATGCGAAGCACTTCCTGCTCGGCTTCGGCATGTGTGGAGTGCGCCGTGTGGCCCTCCTGCCAGAGGAATTCCGTGGTGCGCAGGAACATGCGCGTGCGCAGTTCCCAGCGAATGACGTTGGCCCACTGGTTATAGAGAAGCGGCAGGTCGCGATAGCTCTGCACCCAGCGCGCGAAAAAGTGGCCGATGATGGTTTCCGAAGTCGGACGAATGACGTAAGGCTCTTCGAGCTTCTTGCCGCCCGCGATCGTCACAACGGCGAGTTCGGGCGCGAAGCCTTCCACATGCTCGGCTTCCTTCTGAAGAAAGCTTTGAGGAATGAGCAGCGGGAAGTAGACGTTTTCGTGGCCGGTGGCTTTGAAGCGGGCGTCGAGTTCGCGCTGTAGTCCTTCCCACACGGCATAGCCGTTGGGTCGGATCACCATACAACCTTTGACGATTTCGGCCGGCTCCGCCATGTCCCCCTGGAGAACGACATCCTGATACCAGGCGGCAAAGTCTTTTTGACGGGGAGTGATGGGCGATTCGGCCATATATGTTTGGGAGGCGTCGCGCGGAACTGCGGACACCAAACTTTCAGGTTACTTCACCCAACGCGGCGACTGCCGGTTCCTACTTGTCGGACGGCTGGTCCACGTGATCGATGATCAGGTAGTCGATGTTCTCTTTTCGCGACTCCATTCGCAGGCCGAGTTCGTGCGGAACTATCGAGCGGATGTAATCGGCTGCCGCCAGCGGATCGGTCCGCTGCTCCCGATCCAGTTCTTCAAAATCGAGCAGCTTATTGAGATCGAAATCGTACTGGACGGCAGGAAGGCCTGTGCGGTCGAATACCGGGCCGTCGAAATTCTGCGTCAGAAAGCGCGCGAGAGCAAACAGCGATGTGCCGGTATAGGGCTGAATTGCGGCCCGCTCCGCGTCGGTTGCCGCGAGTGGTGCTTCGTGAAATTCCTTAAACTTCGGCCCGTTCTTATCGACGACCAGCGCGTAAACGGAAACTTTCGTCTTTGTCTCCCAGTGCACGCCGAGGTGGAAGCGTTCCTTCAGGAGCGATTGCAGCATTTCCTGCAACTGGGCTGGCGTGGGTGGCGCCGACCCTTCCGCCTTGGCTTCCACGTCATACATGAGGCCGGATGGCGAGAGCGTCCAGGCGGGGAGGTAGCGGATCTGACTGTCGACCACGCCGTATGCTTCCATGATGAGGTCTTGCACGTGGGCGGTATCGATGAAGGTGGCGCTGGTCGGAATCACGTACGGCGGGCTGTGTTTGTAATTCTTGATCATGTACGCGCCGGGCGGTGCGGGGTGAACCTTCACGGAGGCTTCTTCAAATCTGAGCAGAGGCGCGGTTGACGTGGTACTCGGCTTTGTCGCCGGCACGGGCTGATCGAGAGGTTTCAACGGGGGTGGGGCCGCGATGACGATGGCCAAAACAACGATGCCGGGTAAGAGCGAACGCAATCCAGAGTTCATATCTACCCGCAGTCTAGCCTAAAATCGAGACGCACGTAGCACTCGGTTACGCGACATATCTCCGCAGCGTGCGGAGCGGCACGTCATTGGGCTGTGCGGGGTTCGGACGGACCGGACAAAGCCAGGACTAATCCGGCAAATGAAAATACCGCCACCAGCAGCGCCCAGGCGGACAGCAGATTCCGGTCAATCAGCACGCCCGCGATTACAGGGGCGACGATGGACGTGATCGAGGTGATCGATTGAGTCAGGCCGAGTACGATGCCTTGCTCATGTTTGCCTGCTTTGTGCGTAATCAGGGCAGTGATGGAAGGACGCAGTACGCCCATGCCGTAGGAATTCACCGTGCTCGCACCCAGCAGTTGCGGGATGGTGCGCGTCAGTGCAACCAGCGAGTAGCCGATGCCAGCTGAGAGATAACCGGACCAAACCAGGTTGCGCTCGCCGAATTTCTTCACCAAGCGGCCCATCAAGCCACCCTGCAGAATAATGCCGAGGAAGCCAACGTAGGCGAGCACGTACCCAACCTCTTTTGCGCCAACTGCGTGGCCGTTCCACTGGTAGCGATGACTGGCGAACAGCGCGAAGCCGCCGATGAACAACGAAAACGGGAACGCGAAGAAAAAGAACTCCCAAAGCAGCTTCCCGAGGCCTGGACGGGCGAAGTACTCGGCGTACTTGCTCCAGTCGAGCAATCCGAGGCGCTTTCCGCCGGGGCCGGCGGGTCCCTCAACAGTCGTGTGCGGTTCCACTTTCGGAAGCAGCGTGGCTGTGCAGATCACGCTACAGGCGGAGAGCGCGGCTGCAGCGAGGATTGGATACGTGTAGCTGTACTGCGAGAGGAAACCCGAAATCCCGGGGCCGACCAAAAAGCCGATGCCGAACGCGATACCGATCACGCCGAACGATTTCGCGCGATGTTGCGGCTCGGTCACGTCGGCGATGTACGCCTGCGCGAGCGAAAGATTGCCCGCCGTGAGTCCGTCAATGATGCGCGACAGGAACACCATCCAGAGCGAGGTGGCGGAGGCGAGGACGAGAAAGCCGACAAAAGTTCCTAACTGGCTGGCAATCAGCAACGGCTTGCGACCCGTGGTATCGGACCAGTTGCCCAGCACCGGCCCCGCGATTAGTTGGCAAAACGCATAGCTGGAAACCAGCAGGCCAACCACTGTCGCGGACGCGCCGAAGTGGACTGCATAAAACGGGAGCAGCGGCAGAATGATCGTCATGCCGAGAATATCGACAAGGACGATCAAAAATATGGGGAGTAGCGGGGAGCCTTTGGACGCCAACTAACATGCTACCGCGAGTGCCTGCCGGGGCGTGGTTGGAATCTACCGCATCATCATACGGAGGAAGTTCATCAGCGCGGCGCGCTCATCCTCGTCCAGCTTGCCATCGCCGTTCTTATCGAACATCTGCATCACCTGACGGCCGCGGCCGTTCATACCCGGCAGACGCGAAAGCGCGGACATGTCACCCGATGCCAGCAACGAGTCCAGCATGGCGAGTCTCATATCTCGCTGGAACGGCGCAACGTCTTCCGGCGTGGGCAATATCGCGGTGAAAAACGCCACGGCCATTTCGTCTGTTGTCTGTTCGCCAAACTGCACGCGGGCGGGCGGACTGGAGGGATTGCGGATATTCTTGTCCGAATTGTCGAACGTGTACGTCATGTCGATGCGGGTGCCTTTAGGCAACGCCACCGGCTTGTCGTAGTGGTATGCTCCCTGCCAGTTGAAATCCCAGTCTTTGATCCAGATCAGGTGCGTGATTTCGCCGCTAGGAAGAAAAGCGTCCACCTTCATGTCTTTGCATAGCCAGTGGGCGTGCGGGAATATGGCTGAGATTTCCACGTCGCGCGGCAGGGTCAACGACGACTTCGATACGTAGGCGGAATCGCCGGGCGCGATGTCGATACTCGTGTTGACCATGATGACGGAAGTTTTTCCGTGGGTCGGTGGAGGGTTGGAGAAGGTTACACCGACCGAAGAGATGTCGGTCTCGGGTTTGCCCGAAGGATGGTAGTGGATCTGCAGGACAAGATCTGTGCCTTTCTTCACGGGAGTGGAATCTTGGGGATCGCCTGGGGTAGTAATGGAACCTGGCGCCCAGCCAGCGATCAGTCCTGTCGCAGCCACGCCCGGTCCGCCGAAGCAGGGATAGCTGCCATCCGGAGAATTCGCAGCGCGACGGCGGGCCGCGCCGGTCTCGTCCACGTAAATCACGCCGTGATGGACGACGCTGCGGTTGCCGGGACGGAATTCAACGGTCTGTATGTAAGTATCTTTATCCAGGTTCAGCGGGAGTACGAAGCACCGGAAACGGTCATTGCCCTGTGCGGGAACGTTGAATCCGCTACCAGTCTTGAGGACCAGGCTCGGTTCGCCTCCTGCCCAGCCTTCGGTGAAACCGGGGGCTGCCGGCTTGTCTTTTGGATTACCCTCCGGCGCTCCGGCTTTGGCCCAGGCGTCGATCAAAGCGATCTGCTCCGGCGTGAGGCGGCGCTCGTGCTGGAACGTGCCGTAGCCCGCTTCTGCTTTCCACGGCGGCATGATGTGGGCCTTCGTGACTGCTGCGATCATCGCCGCGCGCTTAGCCGCATCCTGATAAGTGAGCAGCGAAAATGGCGCGACCTCGCCGGGGCGATGGCACAACGCGCACTGGCTGTTGAGTATTGGCGCGATGTCCTGGTTGTAAGTCGGCGCCGCTCCGGACGATACCGGTGCCACCAGCACTGCCGAGGCAAACAAGGCGAGTTTGATCATGTGGTGCAGATTCCGTCGCAACTTTAGCACCCCGTATCGATTTTCTGATCCATGATAACGCAGCGGCTTCAGGCCGCGCCGAGCAAAAGGCGCGATTCCAGATTGTCGCGGTGATTCTTCGTGAGCGTCAGTTCCGTGCCATCGCGCAAAACAATGAGGAAGTCGCCACGGAACCAGGGACGCAGCTCTTTGATGCGATCCAGATTCACGATCGCGGACCGATGCACCCGGAGAAATAGCGCCGGGTCCAGCTTCAATTCCAGCTCTGTCATGGTGGCGCGCACCATGTGCGTTTCACGCCCGCGATGAAGCGTAACATAATTGTCCGCCGCTTCGAACCAGTCGATCTCCTCCAGTTTCACGAACACCAGCGAGCCGTTGGATTTCACCGCAATCCGTTCCGGCAACGGGTCTGTCCGCACAGGATCAGCTACGCGGGCGTCGCTGCATGCGCGATTGCATGCAATCCGTGCCTTGGCGCGCCGCAGTGATTCGTAGAAACGCTGACGTCCGAACGGCTTCAGCAGATAGTCAAAAACGTAAGCTTCAAAAGCTCGCAGGGCGTGTTCGCCGTGCGCCGAAGCCAGGATCACGAGTGGATGCGATTCCGAAATCGCGCGCATGACTTCGAAGCCGTCCATCCCCGGCATCTGTTCGTCCAAAAATACAATATCCGGATGCAGACGGGAATGAGCCCTCACCGCCTCGATACCATTTGCGCACTCACCGATTACCTCGCAGTCCGGATCCAGCGACACCAGACGGCGCAGGCGTGTGCGTGCCAGCGGCTCGTCGTCGACGATAAGTATTCCGATGCGGGACATTCAACTGAGAACTCCTTCCTGAAACGTAATCCAAAACTAACGCGATTCGCGGAAGAAGTACAGATTCAGAATAGTGAATCTATTACCAGTACAGATGCACAACTGGAAAATCTGTTATACCTGTTGATATGGCAACAGCCGCCGCGGCGTCCCCGCATTACGTCCGGATTGGGGAAAGCATCATCGGACAAATAGAGCGTGGACTTCTCCGGGCGGGAGATCGCGCCCCATCGCTGCGACAACTCAGCGCGCAACAGCGAGTCAGCGTGACAACGGCATTGCAGTCTTATATGTGGCTGGAAAATCGCGGCTATCTGGAGGCTCGCCCGCGCTCCGGGTTCTTCATCCGCCAGTCGTTTGCGGCTGAGATTCCAGAGCCGCAGTTTGAGGCCGGCCCCGCGCGCGAGAAACCTCCGGGGATGAACAAAATCCTGGAAGACGTGCTCAGAACAGCTAACGATCCTGCGAATATCGGTTTTGGCGCGGGATGCGCGAGCCCGGAACTTTTTCCCGTTCGGCGGCTGAATCTGAATGTTCGGCGCATCATCCATCGTGACCCGCTCCACAGTTCGCGATACGACTTTCCTCCCGGCAACGAGCAGTTGCGGAGGCAGCTGGCGCGGAGGGCAACGGATATCGAGGGTATTTCGCCGCGCGACATCGTCATAACGGATGGCGCACTGGAGGCTGTGGGCCTTGGCCTCCGTGCGGTTGCGCGGCCGGGTGATGCCATCGCCGTCGAGAGCCCCACTTACTTCGGAATTCTGGCCAATATCGCGTCCATGGGGATGAAGACCGTTGAGATCCCAACTCACCCACAGGATGGCATGGATCTCAATGAACTGGAGCGCGCCATCCGCAAACACCGAATCAAGGCCTGCGTGACCATGCCGAACTGTCACAATCCTCTGGGCTATGTGCTGCCAGACAAACACAAGCGCGCGCTGGCGGATCTGACGGGCCGCGCCAATGTGGCGGTGATTGAGGATGCCGTATACGGCGACCTGGCCGATGGAATCCGTCCGCGCACAGTGAAATCGTTTGACAAAAGGGGGCTGGTCGTTCTTTGTTCTTCATTTTCCAAGACGCTGACGCCTGGCTATCGCGTTGGGTGGATCGCGCCGGGGCGATTTCGCGTCGAAGTGGAGCGGCTAAAGTTTGTTACTACGGTGGCCAGCAATTCCCTGGCCCAGCGGGTGGTGGCCGACTTTTTGGAAACCGGCGGATACGACAGACACTTGAAGCGCCTCCGCGCTGCCATCTCCATGCAGGTGGAAAGAATGCGTCAGGCGATCGCGCGCTATTTTCCGGCCGGGACGCGCATCAGCAGACCCGCTGGCGGTCATCTCCTCTGGGTCGAACTGCCGCCTAAGACGAATTCATTGAAGCTGTATCAGGCGGCTCTGGCGGAGCACATCACCATCCTGCCGGGGCCCGTGTTTTGCTGCGGAAACCGCTTCACAAACTATATCCGCATCAATTGTGGCCATACGTGGACGGAGCCTTACGAGCGGGCGCTGCTGCGGTTGGGCCGCCTTGCCGAGAGCGCGCGGGCGTAAATTATTTACCCCGGTATGAACATCCGAACCGCGGCGGCACCCATCACGAGAGTTGCGATCCAGCCGAGGATGACTGTAGTTCGGCTCGCAGTAAACATCCCCATGACCGATTTGTTCGAGACCAGCAGGATGATTACGACCATCAGCGGAACCGCGACGACGCCGTTGATTACAGCGCTCCAGAACAATGCGCGCATCGGGCTGATTGGTGAGTATTGTATGCCAAGTCCAGCGAGGACACTGACGGCGATCACGGCGTAAAAACCCCGCGCATCTTTCGTTTTCCGCTCCAGGCCTTCACGCCATCCCATGGCCTCCGCGGAAGCGTATGCAGCGGAACCAGCCAGCACAGGCACGCCAATCAATCCGACGCCAATGATCCCTAGTGCAAACAGGATGTAAGCGAAGTTGCCCGCCAGCGGTCGAAGCGCGCTCGCCGCCTTCGCCGCCGTATCGATATTGGTGACACCTGCCACATGGAGTGTTACCGCAGTCGCCAGGATGATGAAGTACGCGGTGATGTCGGAATAAAACATGCCGCTCCAGGTATCCCAATGGATGCGGCGGATTTCCTTCACTGCCTGACGCCCATCGCTCCGGAGCGACGCGGCATTGCTGTTAGCGTGCATATCCTCCACCTCTTCCGACGCCTGCCAGAAGAAAAGATAAGGACTGATGGTGGTGCCGAAAACGCCGACGATCATCGCCGCCGCTTCCGAATTCATAGTGAATTTGGGCCAGACGGTTCGGCGCGCTACTTCGCCCCACGGCACGTGCACCGTGAACAGCACCGCGGCGTAGGCCAGCAGCGACAGCGTAAGCCACTTAAGAAATGAAACGTAGCGATGGTAAGGAACGAACACCTGCAGGGCCAGCGTCACGAACACAAAACCAGCCGTCATGAGATGGCGATTCAGGCCGGTGACCAGCTCCGCCACTTCCCCCATAGCCGCAACATCGGCGGCGATATTCAGCGTGTTCGCAATTAAAAGCAGCAGCACGACTCCTCGCAGTATCACCGGAGGGAAGGCCGTTTTGATATTCGCGGCCAGACCCTTTCCCGTTACACGTCCGATGCGGGCACACATGGACTGAATCGCGCCCATCAAAGGGTACGCCAGGGGCATAGTCCATAGCATGTTCAGGCCGAACTGAGCGCCGGCCTGCGAGTAAGTGGCGATGCCACTCGGGTCGTCATCAGCCACGCCTGTGATCAGGCCGGGGCCCACGCGGGCAAGAGGATGCTGCTTCAGGCGGACCCAATAGTCGTTGATCGTCTTCACTCGGGGCCGTCCTTGCGCGTCATGTTGAGATGTTTACCTGCACCCGGGTGGCCAAAAGCTATCTTGCCGTCAAAACCGCGCGCAAAGCGGATCGGTCCCCATCGGAGAGGCCGGAATGTAGCGCGATATCGGAACGTTTTGCCAGCAACCGGCGATAGCGGCCGAAGTACTCCGCGATGTCGCCGCCGTATTGAAACGTATACATAATGTCTTCGAAGTTGGCCGTGTGGCTCAGACCGAGCGCGTGGCCCGTCTCATGGACAAAGGTCAGGAAGATAATCGTGTCGCGCAGAAGCGGGTCTGTGGCCCTTGTCGCGTTAGCGCCGGGCAGCACGTAGATCTCCGCGCCGTGTTTGCCATCGACGGTCACCGGTCGGGTTTCTCCGTAGAGACTGGCGCCGTTTGCCCAATGCACCGTCAGACGCGCATGTTGCCGGCTTACGCTTTTTTGAAACACGATCTGGTTGTCAGATTCGCGCTGCCAGCTTTCAAATGCCCAACGCGCGAGTTCGGCGTCTTCTTGGTGACAACCGGACTCCACGGCCGCGCCGGTGCAGTCGTCTACCCACCACGTCCAGACGTCGGCCGCGTGGAGTGAGGTTGTGGGCAGTGAGGTTATAACCCCGAGCGCCAGAATCGCGAATCGCACAGCCATGCGGGGATTGTAGCAGCAATAGGTTTACCCGTAATTAGCGTTATGATGAACGTATGAGTTCGTTCGGCACGCTTGGTCCTATCGTCATCGGCGTGGTGCTTTTTGCGATCGTCTTCGCGGCACGCATGGTGGCTGCGGGAATCGCGCCAGCGTGGCTGAAGCGCTTTGTGGTTCCTCTCCGGAAGGGCAGCAAAGTATGAAGGCCATGACCATTCTTGACAACCTCGGTCTCTTCGTCGGCATCGCATTCTTAGCGGTTGCCCTGGCGGCGCGAGCGGTTTCATTTCGCCATGCGCGCAGGCAGTGGCTTTGGCTTGGCCGGCGTGCTTTGTAACAGCTCCGATACAATCGGAGACACGTGTTCCAAAAGGTTCTGATAGCCAATCGCGGCGAGATCGCGCTGCGCGTGATTCGTACGCTCCGCGAGATGGGCATTCGCTCCGTCGCCGTCTATTCCGATGCCGATCGCGCGGCGCTTCATGTGCGAAAAGCCGATGAAGCCGCGCATCTTGGTCCCGCCCCATCGCGCGAGAGCTATCTGAATATCGAGCGAATTCTTGAGGCCGCGCGCCGGCACAACGTGGATGCCATCCACCCCGGTTACGGATTTCTCAGTGAGAACGCCGAATTTGCGCTGGCATGCACCGACGCCGGTTTTGTCTTCATCGGGCCACCGGCATCGGCCATCGCCGCGATGGGAGCGAAGACCTCGGCACGTCGGATTGCGCGCGATGGCGGCGCACCGATCGTACCGGGTACTGACGAAGGTCTGACGTCTTCGCCCGAAGGCCGCAAAGCTGCCTCGGTGTTTGCTCAAAGCGTCGGCTTTCCCGTAATGCTGAAAGCAGTAGCCGGCGGCGGCGGCAAGGGCATGCGGCGCGTGGATCGCGCAGAAGACCTTGCCGCGAGTTTCGACGGCGCGTCAAGCGAGGCCCTCCGCGCTTTCGGCGATGGCCGCGTGTACGTGGAAAAGCTGGTGGAGAATGCGCGCCACATCGAAATCCAGATTCTGGGCGATCAGCACGGCAATATGGTCCACCTGGGCGAGCGCGAGTGTTCCGTGCAGCGTCGGCATCAAAAGGTAATTGAAGAGTCGCCCTCGCCACTGGTTGCTGCGAAGCCCGAGATGCGGCGGCGCATGGGGGAAGCCGCGATTCTGGCTGCGCGAGCAGCAGGCTACTTCAATGCCGGTACTGTGGAGTTCCTTGCCGATAATGACGGCAATTTCTACTTTCTTGAAATGAATACGAGGCTCCAGGTGGAGCATCCGGTGACCGAACTGGTGACTGGCCTCGACCTGGTCCGGCTGCAGTTGGAGATCGCCGCTGGCGGTCGGCTGCCGTTCACGCAAGAGCAAATTGCTCTTCGCGGCGCAGCTGTGGAGTGCCGCATCTATGCCGAAGATCCTTTGAATAATTTCATGCCGTCCCCCGGCCGCATCACGCAACTGGCGGAGCCCGCGGGCCCCGGCGTTCGCCTCGATTCCGGCATTTATCCAGGCTGGAATGTGCCGCTCGAATACGATCCCATGCTTTCCAAGCTGATCGTATGGGCGGATACACGCGAGCACGCGATCGAGCGGATGCTGCGGGCGCTGAGCGAATATCACATCGACGGCATTCGCACGAATATCCCTTTGTTTGATGCGATTCTGCGTGACCCTGCGTTTCGCGCCGGAGATCTGCACACTGGCTATCTCGACGCACTGCTGAAGCGACCGGGTTTATTCGATCTGCCGCCCGCGCCGGAGCTTGCTACCGTTGCGGCCGCAGCGGCCTCGGCCCATACGAAACCACTGGATGCAGCGTTGTCGATGGCGCCCGAGCCCTCACGATGGCTTAGCGGCGGTCGGGGAGACTTGCTCCGATGAAACCGGTAATTCGAATCGATGATCAAGCGGTAAGTCCTGTTTCATACGACTCGATCGTGGAAACTGAACCAGGCGTGTACTCGATTTTGGTAAACGGAGCGTCGTATGAAGCGCGGGTCGGTCCGAATCAAAACAGTGCCGGACAGGTGACTGTCGGAAACCGGCATTTCGACTACAAAATCGACGACCCGCGCCAATGGAAACGTTCCGGCGATGCGGCCGGCGCGCACGGACGCGCGGCGATTGTGGCGCTCATGCCGGGCAAGATCGTGCGTGTTTTGGTCGCAGTCGGCGACGAGGTGGAAGCGGGGCAGGGAATTATCGTCGTGGAGGCCATGAAAATGCAAAATGAAATGAAGGCCCCGCGCGCTGGCCGCGTGTCGTCGGTTCAGGTGGTTGAAAACGACAGCGTGGTCGCGGGCGCTGTGCTCGCAGTCATCGAGCCGTCTGCACCCGAACAGGCGCGATAATGGGAGCACCCACTATGGCAACCGCGACCATCAACCCGGATTTCGGCGTTTGCCCAAATTGCAATGGCACGGGCTGGAAGATCGTGGAACGCGAAGAAGTCTCCGGCGCCGTTCGCTGCGAGTGCGTGGCGGTGGAGCGCGCCGGGCGCGTGATTGCGGAGTCGGATCTGCCCCCGCTTTATCGCAATGCCTCTTTCGATAATTTTTCCACGCTGCACGATGGCGAACTGACCCAGGTTTTTCTCGCTGTTCGCGCCTATGCCCGCGATTTTCCAAACCCGGCCAAGCCCGGCTTGCTGCTGATGGGCGACCCCGGTTCCGGCAAAACTCATCTGGCCGTCGCTGCGTTCCGTGCCATCCTCGCCAAGGGTTTTGAAGGCCTGTTCTTCGATTATCAGAACCTGCTGGATCGCATTCGCTCCAGCTATGACCAGGCGTCGCAAACCAGCGACAAAGAGGCCTACCGCGTCGCGATGGATAAGGAAGTGCTGCTGCTTGACGATCTCGGCGCGCACCGCGTCACCGACTGGGTGGAAGATACCGTGACGTCGATCATCACGGCGCGCTGCAACTACCGCAAGCCGCTGATTGCCACCACAAATTTGATCGATCCGGACGCAGGATACGTCACTTACGAAGGCGCCGGTTCTGGCAAAGTGGACCACCGGACCACACTTGCCGAGCGCATTGGCCCGCGCGCGCGCTCCCGTCTGTTCGAGATGTGCCGCGTGATTAAGATGCCGTCGCTCGGCGATTACCGGGTGAGGACACAAAAGCCAGGACACTAACGATGTACGCATCGTCGAACCGCATCAAATTCGGCGCGATTTTGCTGTTCCTGCTTCTACCCGCCGCTGCGCTTCATGCGTGGACGATGTCGGTGGAGTTCCCTTTTGCCGCACTGCCGCGCTCCGTGTGGGAACAGAGCCTGACGCATCTGAAGGACATGGGCGTCACGCATGTCAGTCTGCCTTCCGGCAACGATCCCGCTCTTGACCCCGCGCTCGATGACGCCATTCGCATTGTGCGCCGCCTGGGCCTGGAAGCCGATCTCGAAGGCCCTGTGCCGGAACGCATGCAGGCGCTAAGAATTTCCCACGGGGGCCCGCTGACCGAACCTCTGGCAGGCGGCGTCCGCATCTCGGCGACGATGCCCCGCGCGCTGGATAACGAACGTAAGTTGCTGACCAGCGGAACCCCGGCGATCATCTGGACCGATGCCTTTGAAACGCTGATACCCGGGTATCAGCCGGGCGCCATTACGCTGGCTGGAGGCGAAGGCGCGGGGGCGTTGTTAATTCGCCGTGAAGCCCGGCTCGCACGCCTTTGGGGCGCATCATTGGCGGCACTGCTGGAATCCAGGCCGGAATCGCGGCAGGAATCTCTGGCGGAGTCGTCCGAAGCGCATGCCGCAACACCAATGGACAGCATCCTGGTTCATCAATACGTCGCCGCGAAGCCGTCCGGCCCACCTCCGGCTCTTTTATCGACGCTCCCATCGGCCCTCTCCCTCACCTCCGTGGTCAACAATTCTTCCGATACCTGGAAGGGCGACATCGCCGCGATGTATCCGGCCGCGCAGCGACCAATTGTCCTGCCGGGTGTTGCGGTTGCGCCTTACGATGTTCTCTGGCTGCCGGTCGATGTTCCTCTTACTCCGGGTCCGCTTTGCATCGGTTGCATTGGTTTCGCGACCACGGATCATCTCATCTACGCCACCGCCGAACTCACCGATATGGAGTACGAAAACGGCATTTTGGCGATGGAGTTCATCTCAAGATCGCCGGGTGAGGTAGTGTTGCAGTTGTCCCACGAACCGATAGGTCCGCTGGTGGCTGGCGGCCGTCCTGCCGAGTTCGATTGGGAAGCAAAGACCCAGCGTGTGCGGCTGCCAATCCCCGCAGGCAATGCGAAGACTGGTCGCGTTCGCGTGGCGCTGGCGATTGACGGGCCGCCTGAGACTGCGTTCTTCGAAACGGCTTCTGTGCTCCTGATCGGCGAAACCGCCCGCCTTTGGGCTGAGTATTCGCCACCCGGCGTTGCTGCACGGTCACGCGTGCGCACCATTCCGGAAATGGCTGTGTCTCGCGAGGAAGCGGCGAACCCAGTGGCCGTATCGTTCGAGGATAAGGATAAACCCGCCCTGATTGCATACAAGATCACCATCCCCCCCACATCCATCGCGGGAGATACCGCGCAACTGACGATTGATGCCGACGGCCTCCAACTCAGCCACTCTCAACTCCGGTTGCTGGCCCCCGCCGTATTGAGCTTCCCCGACGCGGTGACTGTTGAGCTGGCGGCAAACTCGGAGTTAACAGTCTCGCCCGCAACGATTCCAGTGAATCAAAAGTCCGGGCGAGAGATCGTCCTCTCAATCCATAACAATGCGCCGGAGATTCGGACATTTGATATCACTCCGGAAGTTGCGGGGCTGGAGTTCTCGCCTGAGAAAATCCACGTGACTGTTGGTGAGTCACTGGCGCGAGACGTTACTTTCCGCGTGTTCAGCGCGGGAGCTTCGGCGGGAGTGCACGAAGGAACGGTCAAAGTTTCCGGGGCGGCAACGCTTGCCCAGGCTGTCCGCTTCGTCGTGCTGCCACCGGATGGCCCTGTCGAATGGTCGGCGGATGGCCTCTCGTTTTTGGAAAATACAAAGTACCGCGCGTCTTTCCTGCCAAATCGATGGCTGGAAATGATCGATAAAGAATCGGGCAAGGATTCGCTGCCAGTTGGTGGAGTGGAACGGCCGATAAGTGCCGGCAGCTTTCCCCGATTGGAAGAACTGCAGCAACTCGCACCCCACTCCAGGTAAAACGCCTGGCAAGCTAAAGTATTAAAGGTTGTCTGAAATCTCATATCCCACGAGTGCGGAAGAACTACGCAGCGCGCTGCATCAGGCGGCACGCTCGAACCGTTCTGTCGAAGTTTTCGGCAACGGTTCGAAATATCTGATGGCCGGACCCATCGAGCCTGCAGCCGTTCGCATCAGTACTTCCGCCATGAAGCGGATTCTCAAATACGAGCCGCGCGACCTCACCATCAGTGTGGAAGCAGGAATCCCTTTCGCCGAACTGAACCGCGAATTGGCCCGCAACGGCCAGATGATTCCTGTTGCAGGGCCATATTCCGACCACGCCACGATTGGCGGCGTTATCGCCGCGAATGTCAGCGAGTCGCGCCGCAGGGGCTATGGCACCGCGCGCGATCTGGTGATTGGCATGGAGTTCGCCACGCTTGAAGGTAAACTCGTACGCTCCGGCGGCATGGTGGTCAAAAACGTTGCCGGTCTCGACATGGGCAAGCTGATGATCGGATCCTTCGGAACGCTGGCAGCCATCGCTACGCTGAATTTCAAGCTCTTGCCGATCCCCACGGTTTCGCGCTCGCTGCTGATTCGGTTCGAAGATCTGAAGTCCGCTCTGACCGTATTGGCAGGCCTGATGAAGGCGGGCCTGAATCCGATCGCGGCCGATCTGCTGAACCCATCGCTGGCCTCCCGGTTCGGTGTCGAAGGCTTTGCTCTGGCATTGCAGTTCGGCGGCAACAATGCCGTGATCGAACGTTCCACTCGCGAATCCGCGGCCCTCTGTCACAATCAGTCATCGGTGCGAATGCTGGCGCAAGGCGACGAATTCAGCTTTTGGAGCCGTCTCGGCGCGCTGACCCCGCAGCATCTCGAAGCATCGAAGCAGGGAGCCATTGTGAGGATTTCCGCGCCGCTTACCGAGTGCGGCGCTGCTCTCGAAACGATACCCGGAGTGGGCCATGCCATGATCGCCTCCGGCATCGTACGCGGCTATTTCGACAACACGGACGCCGCCACCGCCTGGCTCAATGCGTCGATCAAACGCGGATGGCGGGGTGTCATTGAATACTGCGGAGCGGGCGTGGATCGGCGCAGTCTCACGCTCTGGCCGTCTCCCGGTGGTGACTTTGAGATCATGAAGGGGATCAAGAAGATGTTCGATCCTCTGGGGGCGCTCAATCGCGGACGCCTGTACGGTCTTCTCTAAACATTCGCGCATCCAATGGTTTCCTCAGAATCCAATCCGCTCGCCATTTTCGATAAGCCGCATCAGGTCGACCTGGATCGCTGCGTCCATTGTGGCCTCTGCCTGAACGCCTGCCCTACCTACAGAGAACTCGGCGTTGAGATGGATTCGCCGCGCGGAAGAATTTACCAGATGGCCCGCGTTGCCGCCGGTGAACCGATCAATGACACCTACCGCGAACATATCGATCTCTGTCTTGCCTGCCGCGCCTGCGAGAGTGCCTGTCCTTCCGGAGTGCCATACGGTCGTCTTGTGGAAGACGCGCGGGCGGAAATCGAAACTAATACGAAACGTCCCTGGCTGGTAAGAAAAGCCAGAGCGTTCCTGTTCGGGAGATTGCTGCCCTGCTCCGCGCTGCTGACTGCGGCAGGCGCTTTGTTGTATCTCTATCAGGCGAGTGGGCTGCAGCGCATCGTGCGTGCTCTCGGGTTACCGCGCTTATTCGGAACGCTGGGAGATCGCGAGGCCTTGCTGCCGGATGCCGAGATTCCTTTCTTCTTCCGCGAATATGGCAAAACATTCCCGGCGAAGGGGACGCAGCGGTATCGCGTAGCTTTCGTCGCCGGCTGCGTGGCCAATGTGTCGTTTGCCAGGTTGAATGAAGCGACAGTCCGTGTGCTGCAGGCGAATGGCTGCGAGGTGGTGATTCCCGCGGCTCAGACCTGCTGCGGCGCTCTGCACGTGCATGCGGGTATTCGCGACGTGGCCCGAAAGCTGGCTCGACAGAATATCGACGCGTTTATCGATGGCGGTTTCGATGCCATCATCACGAACGCCGCCGGCTGCGGCTCCACGTTAAAGGAATACGGAGAACTGTTGGCGCACGATGTCGACTACGCCACGCGCGCGCTGCATTTTTCCGCCATGATGAAAGATGTCACCGAGTTCCTTGCGTCAATCGAACTCAACGCCGCGATGAAGCCGGTAAACGCGACCGTGACCTATCAGGATTCCTGCCACCTGGCTCACGGCCAGAAAGTTCGAAGCGCGCCACGGCAGTTGCTGCGTGCGATTCCAGGGCTCGAGTTCCGTGAAATGCCAATGGCGGACGCCTGCTGCGGCAGCGCCGGTATTTACAACGCGTTGCATACCGATCTCTCCCTGCAAATTCTGCAGAAGAAAATGGCGAACGTCAATATCGCGGCCACTCAGATTGTGGCTACGGCGAATCCGGGTTGCATGTTGCAACTGCGGGCGGGCGTTCGCAAATGGGGCAAGGAAGGCGTGCGGGTAGCCCATGTGATTGAGATTCTGGATGAGGCCTATCGCGGCGCACGCTCGAAGTAGATGGCCATGCGGTCGTTTCTCTGGACCCCGGTAGTAGAATCTCTCCTGTGATCCCTCGACCAGTCGTACTCGCAGTTTTTTGCTCCGCCCTGGCGCTACGCGCCGCCGACATTCCCCGTCCTGAGTTTCCTGAACCACAGTTTGAACGCGCCGACTGGCTATCGCTTAATGGCGATTGGGAATTCGCTTTCGATGACGCCGATGCCGGTCTCGACGCCCACTGGTACAACGGCTCGCAGAAGTTCGAACGCCGCATCAACATCCCCTATTGCTTCGAAAGCAAGCTGAGTGGCATCGCCGACACCAGTTTCCATCCGTGGGCCTGGTATAACCGCCAGATCACGCTTCCCGCCGGATGGCAGGGTCGCCGCGTGCTGCTGCATTTTGGGGCAGTCGATTACCAGTCGATGGTCTGGGTGAACGGGCAGATGGTGGGGTCCCACGAAGGCGGCAACACGCCCTTCCAGCTCGATATCACTCCGCTGTTGAAGACCGGTGCCAACTCCATCACCGTCCGCGCCTTGGATCCTCCGACCGACAAATCGATTCCTCGCGGCAAACAGTATTGGGAACCAAAATCGAAAAGCATCTTCTACACGCGCACTTCCGGCATCTGGCAATCGGTCTGGCTGGAAGCGACCGGTCCGGCTTGGCTCGGCAGCGTGCGGACTCACACCGATCCGCTGGGCAACGTCCGGTTCGATGGCATTGTTGTGCATCCGAAAGATGGCGATCGTTTGCGGGTTACGGTATCGCTGAACGGAACGCAGGTTTCGCAGGGGACTGAAGCTGCAGCGCTCGACAAAGCATCCGTAACAATGCACGTTCAGAGTCCGCAGCTTTGGTCCGTGGAATCGCCCACCCTCTACGATGTGAAGCTCGAAGTGCTGCGAAATGGCCAGCCCGTTGACACGGTGAAGTCTTACTTCGGCTTTCGCACCGTGGAAACCCGTGACGGAAAGGTATATCTCAACGGCAAGCCAACCTATCTGAAGTTCGTGCTCGACCAGGGCTACTGGCCGGATTCCGTGCTCACTCCGCCCACCGATGCGGCCATCCAGTACGACATTCGCCTGTCGAAGGAGATGGGTTTCAACGGCGCGCGAAAGCATCAAAAGGTCGAAGACCCGCGCTTCCTTTACTGGGCTGACAAGATGGGCTATCTGGTTTCAGGCGAGATGGCGAACGCCCAGGGCTTCGATGAGCGCTACGTGGAACGCTTCAATCGTGAATGGATGGAGGCCGTGAATCGCGATATCAACCATCCGTCCATCATCATTTGGGCGCCATTGAATGAAAGCTGGGGCGTCGGCGATCTGCGCGATCAGAAGGAGCAGAACCATCTCAAGGAACTCTATTCCATCACCCGTGCGCTCGATGATTCGCGGCTGGTGATCGATAACGAAGGCTGGCTGCACACTGATATGACGGATCTGATGGCGATCCACGACTATGCAAAAACGGGCGCACTCCTGTACGACAGGTATCGCGATCTGGGCAAGAGCCCGGTAGTGATTCCCGATGGCGGCAAGCCCGCGCTGATCGCAGGTTACGTCTACAACGGGTCGCCGATTTATCTTTCCGAATTCGGCGGCATCGCGTTCATCCCGCCGGGTCACGACGTTCCGCCGGAGGCCTGGGGTTATTCCGGCGTTGAGAAAACTGCCGACGATGCGCTGGACCGGCTGGATGGCCTGTATCACGGGCTGGCGAAGATCCCTCAGATTATCGGCATTTGTTACACGCAGTTAACCGATGTGGAGCAGGAGATTAACGGCCTGATGACGTACGATCGCAAGCCCAAGTTCAGCGTCGCAAAGCTAAAAGCCATGAACGATTTGCTGAAGTAATGCGTACAAGGGAATGGAGGTAACAATAAATGGTTCCGCATGAAATGACGTCCACGGTGTTTGAACTCGCAGGGTATGAGGTGACGGCGAACCTCGGAATTGTGCGCGGGATCGTGGTTCGGTCGCGCTCCGTATTCGGCACGATCGGCGCAAGTCTGCAGACGATGGTGGGCGGTGACATTTCCCTGTTCACCGAATTGTGCGAAAAGACAAGGGAAGACTCGTTCGACCGCATGCTGCAGCACGCGTCGGAAAAGGGCGCGGATGCCGTAGTGGGCGTCCGCTATGACGCAACCGAGCTAATGCAGGGAGTAACCGAAGTCCTCTGTTACGGCACCGCAGTAAAAGTCAAAAAATCCTAGCCTCGTAGTGCGAATTGGGGGGCGGGCAATCCTGCCCGAAGCCGGCTTTCAGCCGGCTTCTTCTTCCTTGATTGGTAATCTGCCGGTCTTCTCAGTTGTCGCTGGTCTCTTCCACAAACTTCTCCACGGGCACACGATATATCGCGGGCTTCCCGTGCCGATCGCTCGTAAAGAAGATACTCTGACTATCCGGCGCGAAAACCACCTCCACCGCCGCGGGATCCGACGCCCGGTGTTCGCAAACCGTCAATTCCCGCCTCGTCACCCTCAGCAAAATAATGATGTAGGCCGACGCCTTGCTACGGCTCGCCCCCGCGAAGACCGACGCGTCGCCGTTAGGCGAAAACGCCCCGAACTGGCTCGTCCGGGCAATAAGCTGGTCAGTCGCGTCGTCCGGATTAATTTCGCGAAGTGTGATCAATTGCTTGGGGTCATCCGGAATATAGAGATAGAGCAGCGTATGGCCGTTCGGAGCCCACAGAACTTCCCCGATTGTCCCGTTCTCGTTCCCTACGGAAAGCTGCTTCCTGGCCGTACCGTCGGTGTTGATCAGCCAGAGCCTGCCTTCCTGCCGGTAGAGCAATTGGGCGTGCCGCGGGCGTGCCATTACCAGGTCGGGAGTTCCCTGCGCTTCCACAATCGGGCCGCTCTTCTGCAGCGCGATGCGCGTAATTCGCCTGTCTTCAACGAACAGCACGGAACCGTCCGCCGCCACAGTCAGAGAGGATGGCTTCGCGCCTGCGGCAACTTTATAAATAGCCCGCGGTTTCGGCGCGCTGCCCGTCACGCTTTGCAACGTAGTTCCGTCGAAGTAGTAAAGGTAACGGTCGTCGGGCGATAGCGCGAAGTTGTTTATATCGAGAGCACCCGCGCTGGTCAGTTGCTTCGATTCGCCGCTCTTCAGATCGAGCCGGTAGATCTGGCGCGTGCCATCGCGCTCGCTCCAGTAGACCATCGCATCGCCGCGCTTCGTAAACTGCCGGAGGTGCGGCGCGGTGAGCCCGCTGGCGAATGTCGGATTCGTCAGGCGCACTACGTCGAGTTCTGTCGCCGGATCGGCGTACCGCTTGAACTCCGACGCAGAGACGATACCGACGGCCCTGGACATAAAGTCGCGCCGGGATAGAGTTGAGGTGCCGATAAGCCGATTTTATCGTCAGGGGCATGACGGCTTTAAACTAATCCCTTGGGCCAGATACCAGTTCGCACACTTTACACCGGCGCCACCATGCCTGCCATTGGACTTGGTACCTTCGGTTCCGATCACATTTCCGCCGACGAGGTAGCCAAAGCCGTGAAAGGCGCGATTGCCGCCGGCTATCGGCATCTGGACTGCGCCTCAGTGTACTCGAATGAGCACAAGATAGGGCCAGCCATTCGCGAAACGGGCGTGGCTGGGGACGAACTCTGGATCACCTCCAAACTTTGGAACGATCAGCATTCGCGCGTGCTCGAAGCCTGTCGTAAATCGCTGGCGGACCTGTGTCTCGAACGGCTGGATATGTACCTCGTCCACTGGCCGTTCCCGAATTTCCACCCGCCCGGATGCAGTGTGGAATCCCGCAGTCCCGACGCGCGACCTTACATTCACGAAGAGTTCATGAAGACATGGCGCGAGATGGAAAAGCTCGTCGATCTCGGCCTGACGCGGCACATCGGCACCTCGAACATGACGATTACGAAGCTCAGGCTCTTGCTGCGCGACGCGCGAATCAAGCCGGCGGTGAATGAGATGGAACTGCACCCGCATTTTCAACAGCCCGAACTCTTCGATTTCGTGTGCGCAAACGGGATAGAGCCGATCGGGTACTCGCCGCTTGGTTCCCCGAACAGACCTGAGCGGGACCGCACCGCTGACGATACGGTGGATGTGGAAGATCCGGTGATCGTTGCCATAGCGCAGCGGCTGGGTATGCATCCGGCCGCTGTTTGCATTAAGTGGGCGGTGCAGCGAGGGCAGACCCCGATTCCGTTTTCGGTGAAGCCGCGAAACTATGTCGCCAATCTGGAATGCCTGAAAACGGCGCCACTGACCGATGCCGATATGAACGCGATCGCGGGTATCGATAAGAACTGCCGCCTGATCAAAGGGCAGGTGTTTCTCTGGAAAGACAATCAGAGCTGGGAAGATCTTTGGGATTTGGATGGGGTGATTAAGACATGAAGGCTGCATACTTACCTGGCAACAGCACGACCGATCTGCGCGAGGCTCCGGTTCCCGAACCCGGGCACGGCGAAGTATTGCTGCGCATGAAGGCATCTACGATCTGCGGCTCGGACATTCGTTGCATCTATCGCGAGCATTTGGGCAAGGGCCCGGAAGGCTATCAGGGCGTGATCGCCGGACATGAGCCGAGTGGACAGATTGTGAAAGTCGGGCCCGGCTGCCGGCACTTCGGCGTCGGCGCGCGCGTGATCGTCTATCACATTTCCGGCTGCGGTATTTGCAACGATTGCCGACGCGGCTACATGATCTCCTGCACCAGCGATAAGTATCGCCGCGCATATGGCTGGCAGCGCGATGGCGGCATGGCGGAGTTTCTGCTGGCCGAAGAGAAAGATCTCATCCACCTCCCCGACGAACTTTCTTATACCGATGGTGCGCAGGTCGCTTGCGGTTTCGGCACCGTTTATGAAGGCCTCGAAAAGATCGGCATCAGTGGGAATGATGCGGTGCTGATCACCGGCCTTGGCCCGGTCGGCCTCGCCACTGGCGCGCTGTGCAGAAAAATGGGCGCGCAGAGAATCATAGGGATCGACGTGGTGGAAGCGCGTATGAAACTCGCGCTCGATCTCGGCCTCTGCGACGAAGTGCTAAAGAGCGGGCCGGAGAATGTGGCCGATGTGCGGCGCATGACTGGCGGACAGGGTGTGGAGCGCGCAGTTGACTGCTCCGCCAATGATGTGGCGCGCGCCACCGCGATACGCGCCACGCGCAAGTGGGGACGAATCGTAATGTTGGGAGAAGGTGGTCGCGTCGAATTCCAGCCCTCGCCCGACATCATTCACGACCAGAAGACGATCTACGGCTCCTGGGTCACCTCCACCTGGCTGATGGATGAACTCGTCGAGCGCCTCGTACGCTGGAACCTGCATCCACAAGATCTGGTCACGCACCGCTTTGAGCTGGATCGGGTAGGCGACGCCTATACATTGATGGCCGCCGGAGAGTGCGGCAAAGTCGCCGTCTGCTTCGACGAAGAACTCCAGGTTGCCTAATGCAGCTTTTCCCTGTAGTTGCACGATTTCCCCCCGCGCGAATGTGGGGCAGATTGTTAATCTGCCCACCCCCAGGGAACGCGATCACGGCTTTCAAAAAGATATTTTCGATGATCCGCATCTAACTCACCATCCATAACTTAACTCCGTCCGAGCCTCCGTCAAACCCACCCCGCACTCCCAGCCTCCTTCTCCCTCCCATGCTCTACTTCAATCAGGGAGCGGGCCTGCACCGGGCGGCTTCCGACAAGTTCTTCCTGGCCAGGGAGCGT
>CAIKAS010000135.1 GCA_903825445.1 uncultured Acidobacteriia bacterium | reverse complement strand
GGGAGCGGTCTGAGCCAGGCCGCTCCCGCCACGCCCGACTTTACCCTGGCCAGCGATCCAAACGGGGCGGTCGCCGCGATTAGTGCTGCCCTCGATAGTAACGGATGCTCAACCTGTATTGTCGGAGATAATGACGCGAGCGATGATGCCCTGCCCGCAAATTACTAAGGCGCTGGCGCTTCGCTGGATTATTTCTTCGTCGCGGGTCCCGATTCATCCAGTTTCGCTTACGGCCTTGAGCAAGAGGGTACCCTCGGATCCATGGGGCGCTAATCTCAGCTGTTCAGGCTGCGGGAACCCATACGAAACCGGTAACACCCTCAACTACTCCAACGGCTACCCGTACATTTACGCCAACTTTTCTGAAGGTGGTAGTAGCACACCCGAGCCGGCCAGCATCGCAATGATGTTCGGCGGTGTGGCGATTCTGGCACTGTTGGAACGGAAACGCCGGACCCGCTAGCCGTCCGCCACTTCCGGTTCTTGAACGTATCGCAAAACGCCTCGCCGGATTTCTCCCGGCGGGGCGTTTCGCACATAAAGCCTCGCAGTACCCGGCAGCGAATGCTGGTATGGACCCGGCGCATCACACCTTGATCACGTCAATAAAGTTGACTGGCGCTAAGCCTGATGCAGTCGTTCCACAAACCGGCGGAGCAGCGTGCTTTGATCCTCAATGACTTTCTCGACCTGACCGACCTTACTCTGTAACTTCCCAGCGAGCTTCTCACTCCGGCCTCGGATGCTTGTTTCACGTCGTTCTCATAATAATTAGTTGTCAGATGGCGCCCGTCTTGATGAGAACCCGTCACACACGGATTGCCGGTAGTCTGAAACTGGAAATGCGGACTGTGCTGGCATAATACCGGAGCGTCTTACGCGGTTTTTATGGTATTATCGCGGATACGTCGAAGCCTTGGACTCTGAAATCTCGAGGCTGGCACGCGGTGGCGAGGATATTTCTATGGCCGTCAAAAGTTTAAAGTACCTGAGATGCTCACCAGCAGGGGCACAGTGCGGCGTAATGACACTCGGCAAAGGGGGGATTTACACTTTTACTCCAAAAGCCGCCTGTAAGGGGACACTGCCCAACGTGATCAAGAATCCGGCAAACCCTGCGACAAACTTACCTCCGAATGGTTTGAGCTGCGAATGCCATGTCGTTTGGACGTTAAAACTGAAGCCAAACGGGAAGAACGCCGATGGTTATCTCGATGGCGCCGAGCAATGGACCAAAGTCAAGAACGGCAAGCTCGACGCTGCTCTGACGGACGCAAACCAGAAGACTCTCCTGGCAGGCGGTTGGACGCCGGATTGCTTCTGCCTCGTTGTGGACACAAATCACAACGCCATCGAGGACGCTGTTGGCACTGCGGCTTTGCAGCCGAAGCCTGCGGCAGCTCCGGCGCCAGCCGTCAACAAGCCGAAGAAGGAGGGCGCCGACAGCAAGGATGGTGAGGCAGGGGACCAACCCAAGAAGTAGCGTTCAATCCCGGCGCGCATTGGATCGTAAGTCTTTCCCGAACGGGAGGTCGTTAATGCCATTTATGCAATTGCTTCCGATCCAATAGTCTGTTCAGGTGTGTGCCCGGATCCATGACGCTGACAGGCGCTAAATCCTAATGAACCCGTTCCACAAATCGACGGAGCACCGTGCTTTGATCTTCGATAACTCTCTCGACCTGACCCACCTTCTTCTGTAACTTCCCGGCAAGCTTCTCACTCCGGCCCCGGACAGCCAAGCCAGGTTTTCCCGTCGCGATGCCGGTTCGCTCCTTGATTGCACCTTTAGTTTCGTGATACTTCCCTTCTATGCGGTCTCTTGTGCTTGTTTTCACGACGTTCTCCTGATGGTTATATGCCGGTAAGCACCCGGGCGCAAATCGATTCCGCACGCTCAGTTCCAATCTGCAAGGCGATGCCGCTAAACGCTTTGATAGAGCTGGAATCGGTAAAATTTGCACGCGGCGCAAGTCGCGCTGCACGAAAAGTTCTGGCCTCAAATCGCCCGGAAGGCGTCATACAGAGAATCGCGCGATAGTTTTCGAACTCACCTGGCCCGATGGCGTGATTTACAGAACATTGGAACACGCAATGCACCACCGGAGCCGGAGGAGATTCAAAAATGCGCAAAACAATCCTAATCATTCTGGCAATTGTCGGCTCCATGAGCACCATGATCCATGCGGCCGACAGAGAGATCAAAGTGGAAGACCGTTTGGACGCGTCGGCAGATACGCTGACCGATATGATGAGCGCCTCCGACCGTGGCATCCCCCATGATCTGCTCGACAAGGCGAAGTGCGTCGTCGTCGTGCCCGGCATGAAAAAGGCAGGTTTCATTCTGGGCGCTAAATTTGGCCGCGGTTTCGCCGTATGCCGCCACGCTGGTGGCACACGCTGGGGTACACCCGCCGCAGTGCAGATCGAAGGGGGCAGCATTGGATTTCAGATTGGCGCTACGGAGACCGACATTATCCTGCTGGTGATGAATGACGGTGGCATGAGGCATCTTCTGAGCGACAAATTCACATTGGGAGGTGAAGTGACCGTGGCCGCGGGTCCGCTCGGCCGGTCCGCCAGTGCGGAAACGGACGCCATGATGAATGCGGAGATGCTGTCGTACTCTCGTGCGCGCGGCCTGTTTGCCGGACTCTCGCTCGAAGGTGCGACGCTCCGTGCAGATGGAGAGACTGACAGGGAACTGTATGGCCGCGATGCGACGAATCGTGAAATTCTGGCGGGTGATTTCAAAACTCCGCCAAGCGCCGACAGATTCGAGAGAGCGCTCAATCGGGAGTCGCCCGTACGTGACCGATAAGGTTTCCAAATGAGGGCGCCAGGAAAATAGGCGCCGTTAAACCTGCCTGCACCCCCGGTTACTTTGTGCCGGGGGTGCGGGCATTAGAGTGGAACAGCTACAACCGGCTATTTGGTGTCTACGAACTTGTACCCGGTTATCTGGCCTTCAATAAACATCTTGTCCAGATGCAGGATCCCTTCGTTATCGGGCGATAGAATGACCTCGGTCTTCGAATCGTCCGCGCGGTCGGCGCTCCTGAGTGCTGTCACGACTGCGGCAGTCTCGCCGTCGTCATTACGAAACACCAGCGTGCTCCATGCACTGGCGCCAACAGGATACTCGGTAATCGTGTATTGTCCGCTTCCGAGGGTCGTATAGCCCACGCTGACGCTGTCCGGGAGTGTCACGTTGACTTGGACGCCGGTGGCCGCGAACGCCGTGCCCGCTGCCAATCCTGTCGCAGTCACTACCGTCGCGAGCTTTATTCCGATATTTCTGAATATGGTCATGTTTTACCTTCCTTCCGTGCATCGGCGCGGGCTCGTCGCCCGGTCGTGACTCAAGAGTGCAAGCCGCTTGCCAGGCAAACACGCCAACAGAGTAATCGATTCAGGCTCTTTCACTTCCCGCGAAACAGAGAGGCACACTCGACGCAGAACCGTCCATTCGCCGGTAATTTCTACCGGAATAATCTCCCAGGCGCCGCCCATCCCGCGCCAAAAACAAGACCCATGAATTGCGGAGTGATTATTCTTCTTCTTTTACTGCCCCGAAAATAAAGGGTTTCGCGGCAAAGCGTTCGTCACATCACAATTTAATGCGCCCGCTCTGGCAAGGTGCGTGCACCCATCTCAGGCCGGAGGTGTTTTCATGAAAACGATCTCATTCACACTGATTACCCTGGTGGCTGCCGCATCACTCTGCGCTCAGGCCCCCAATCCGGTCCAGACGAACGTGGCGCCACCGCCTGATGGCCGGGTGCCTATCTACTCAGTCGAGGTTACGTCCAGAACTATCAGAGCGGTTAATTATCATCATCGTCAGGGAACCACGAAGCTCGATTTCCGCGGTACCGCGTTGATGCCGGATGCGCGCGGGCAAGCCGAAGTAACGCCGAACGATGGCGCTACGCGAATCAATCTGCACTTCGATCATCTGTCGAACCCCGTGCAGTTCGGTCGCGAGTATCTCACGCTTGTTCTCTGGGCAATCTCTCCCGAGGGTCGCGCGGAACGTCTCGGAGAAGTCACTCTCAGAGATGCGGATAATCGCAGCGCGGGACTCTATGCCACCACAGATCTTCAATCGTTCGGCATGATAGTCACCGCGGAGCCTTATTTCTCGGTGAGCCGGCCATCTGATGTGGTCGTGATGGAGAACGTCATCACTGACCGCACGACCGGCACGATGGAGGATATCGACGCTAAATACGAACTGTTGCGACGCGGGCAGTATTCCACGAATGTAAGCGCTGACAACGTTACAGCGGCCACTTCCGATCTGACCGTTCCCTTGCAGTTGCGTGAAGCCCGCCTCGCCGTCGCAATTGCAAAAGCGCAGGGCGCGGATACCTATGCGGCCGACACCATGCAGAAGGCGGCCGACGACATGATTAACGCTGAAGGCTTCCGTCACAGTAAGGACCTGAAGCAGCTCGAAACATCGGCGCGCGAAGCAACTCAGATGGCCGAAGACGCCCGCCGAATCACCCTCCAGAAGGAGGAGGATGAAGCGCAGCAGGCCGCGGCTCGCCGCGAATCGGAAGCGCACGCCAGAGCTGCGGAAGAAGCGCGCCTTCGTGCCAGTGCTGAGGCGGACGCAGCAGTAGCCCAAAATCAGAAGCGTCAGGCTGAGGTCGAAATGGCCAGCGCGCGTGAGGCTCAACAGAGCGCCGAAGCCGCCCGCGCGGCAGCACTCGCTGAACAGCAGAAACTTGCCGCGCAGAAGGCCGCGTCCGATTCGGCTCGAGCGCAGGTTGAGCAGGACGCGCAGCGTCTTCGTGAAAAGTTAAAAGATCAGCTCAATCTCATTCTGATGACAAGAGACACGGCGCGCGGACTGATCGTCAGCATGTCAGACGTCTTGTTCGATACGAACCAGGCGACATTGAAGCCGGGATCCAGGGAGAAACTGGCCAGGGTGTCGGGCATCATCCTCGCTTATCCGACTCTCCATTTGGCGCTTGAAGGTTATACCGACAGCACCGGGAGCGATGAGTACAACCTGGAACTTTCGCGGCGCCGCGCCGATGCAGTGCGTGAATATCTCGTGGCGAATGGCATCTCTTCCGACAACATCGAAGCGCATGGAATGGGCAAGGATAACCCCGTTGCCACAAACGATACCGCTGCCGGTCGGCAGCAGAATCGCCGCGTAGAGATGGTAGTCAACGGCGATGTGATCGGACAGCCGATCAGTGGTTCACTACCGCCGGATTCAAACTCAGGACTGAACGCAAGCAGACGGTAAAAGTTATCCACTCCCGGGAAGGCGCTGCGGCCTTTCCGGGAGATATGCATAGCAGCGATTGCTCAGATGAATAGCGAGGTGAAAATTATGCGCGGATCTACACTTGTCTTGTTAGCAGCCATTATCGGCATTGGCGTCACCGCTACCGCACCCAAAGCGGACGCACAGGTCGGTGTCGAAGTCGGTATCGGAGTGGCCCCGGATTGTCCGTATGGTTACTATGACGTCCCCCCCTATGCGTGCGCTCCCTATGGATACTACGGTCCGGAGTGGTTTGCCGGTGGAATCTTCATCGGCGCCGGGCCCTGGTTTCATGGTGCTAAGGAGTTCACCGGCCACGTAAATAACCGTTTCCATCCGGATCACGGCTATAAGGGTCCCGCGCCCAAGGTTGGCGATAAGCCAGAGCCAAACAAGCGAATTGAAACGATGCGCTTCAAAGGAAACGAAGTGCGCGATGGCCGCGGCAACGTGGTTAAGGGAAAGCGCTGACGGCGAAAAGTCCACCGCCGTGCCGGTTAGCGTGCCAGTGCCGATGAATTGGTTACAGACACGTGACATTGCTTCGTCAAAATAGAAATCTGCTTTTTCCGGGTCGATAAAACCATTGGCCACTAACTGGGCCATCACAAACCTCGACAGGCGTCACTGTCAGGGAGCTCATTAGACATGGAAAAACGGCGGCGACGGAATTGGCTCGGCATCGTAATTACAGTGTCTGCAGCAGTCAGCATTACCGTCGGCTGCGGACTCTCTGTAAGGCAGTTGTATCTCGCGCTTGACGACGTGCGCACGCTCTATTCCCATGAAGGGCAGGCCCTCAGTGTAGACGGCGATCTTCAGTACCAGATACAGGAGAGTCGACGTTGGTTTCTCCGCGTCCTGATGCCTGCGGAAAATCCGGATGAACGCCTCAGAAATATCGCGCAGGTACGCAATGCCGACCTCCAGGTCAGTTTGCTGGCGGGGAAAGAAAGTTATCTCACTCACGACGCCAAGAGACTCAGGCAGTTTGGTGACGACTGGCTGGCTTACATGGACGTGCGCGAAACGATGATAGAGATGTCTCTCCAGGGGCGATTCACCCAGGTACTTGCTTTAGAGCGGACGCAGGGGGCGAAATCCTTCGACGTGGCTTCCGCCGACCTTCGCGCGGCCAAGGCGGTCCTCGAAAAGGAGTTGGAGCGAAAGTCTGACACAGGATGGAAAACCATGCGACAGGCTTGCCTGGAAGTGGCTGGCTTGTTTCTGGTATCGGTGATCTTCGTGGCTGGCCTCCTCGCCAGTGAGGCGAAGAGGAAGAGCATCACGGCGCGGCTTCGGTCGGCACTGGAAACTCTGAGCGAAAGCGAGTTCAGATTTCGAAATGTGTTTGATGAGGCTGCTGTCGCTATCTTCATCCTGGATGTGGAGGGCAGAATCATATCGGTGAACGGAGCTGCGTCCGTTATGTCGGGCTTCAGCGCCGGGGACCTGATCGGCATGCCTTTCCTTCTGCCGCTCAGCGACGACGACATGCAGGTGAGCGCGCGGGAATTCGTGAAGATATTGCGCGGCGATTTCAGCACGTGCCGTACGGAACGTCGCATTCGCCGAAAGGATGGCAGCTTTGCCTGGTTGCGCACCAGCATCTCCCTGGCGAAGAGGAACGCTTCAGTATCCGAAGTGATTGCCCTGGCCGAAGACATCACGGATCAGAAGCTGTCCAGGGAGCGTCTCAAATACGAAGCCACCCATGACCCCCTCACTGGTCTTGCCAACCGCAGGCATTTTGAAGCCTCCCTCGACCAGGCCATACGATCCGCCTGGCTTGCCGGAAGCAGTTTTAGTCTTTTCTATCTGGATCTGGATGGTTTCAAGATGGTCAACGATTCCATGGGTCACGCAGCGGGTGATCTCTTGCTGCGGGCCGTCGGAGCGCGATTGAAGTCGTGTCTCGGGTCGCAGGACTTCCTGGCGAGGGTCGGCGGCGATGAATTCACCGTCATTCACTGGCATACCGGCGATCCGGGCCGCGCTGCCGAACTGGCGAGCGAGATTCTGCGGTCGCTCCGCGACCCGTTCCAGATCCAATCGCAGGAAGTAAGTATCGGTGCCAGCGTGGGCATCAGCCAGTATCCCTCGGATGGCCTCGATGTTAGTTCGCTGTTGCAGGGCGCGGATGCGGCGATGTACTTTGCCAAGCAAAACGACAGCAAAGGTTTCTATTTTTTCGATGCTGGTATGCGGGAATTGGCCCGCCGGAAGCAACGCGTGGCCAATCTCCTTCGCTGCGCCCTGGAGAATGGGGAATTGTACGTGCACTACCAGCCGCTCTATGTGGTTTCGACACAGCGTCTCTCCCGCTTCGAGGCACTGTGCCGCTGGAGGAACGCCGAGCTTGGAGAACTGTGTCCAGCCGAGTTCATTCCCATAGCCGAAGAGATCGGCATGATCGGAGAGATTGGCCGCTGGGTTCTGGAACAGTCCTGCCTGCAGGCAGTCCGCTGGCAGAACTCTGGTTTCAGGGATATCAGGGTGGCAGTGAACGTGTCTGCAATCCAGTTCGCGGAATCGGACTTTCCTTCGATAGTCGAAGACGTGCTGGGAAAGACCGGCCTCCCCGCCAACCTTCTGGACCTGGAATTAACTGAGAGCACGCTGATGCGGGACCGCGAGCAAAGCATCCTCAAAATGCAGCGGCTCCGTGAACTCGGTGTCTCAATATCCATCGACGATTTTGGGACCGGCTACTCGTCCTTGGGTTACCTGCAAACACTCCCGCTGGATAGCCTGAAGATTGACCGTTCCTTCACGATGAGACTGGGGTCGAGCGGCCCGGCCCTGTCGCTGATTCGCTCGGTGATAGCTATGGGCAGAGCCCTTGGGCTAAGGGTCGTGACCGAGGGCGTGGAAACCGCTGAGCAAATGGAGTTATTGCGGCAACTGGGGTCGGACGAGGTTCAGGGATATTATCTGGGCCGGCCGGAAGATGGAGAAAAAGCGTTTCGCAGGGTGTTGTGTGGCGTTGACTACGTCATTCCCCTGTCTGGAATAGTGGGTGATTCTGACGCAGCTTCCGCGGCGCCGGACCTGGCTAGCTTGCGGAATGCGATCGAATACGCTGTCGACAATCAGGGCGGCGCCAGTGGAGAACCAGAAAACCAGCCTTCTGTTTCCGCTCCCGTCCTGAACCCTGCTTCAGAACAATGACCGAAAAAGAGCAGGCCGACATCAACGTCGGCCTGCTCTTTCTAAAGCGCTGGAGATTGAACTCAGCCCTACTGCACCGCGATGGTTGCAGTAGTCTGAGTCGGCACTCCATTGACACAAAGCATGATCGGCACGGCTGCGCCCGTGGGGCTGCCCGCCGGAACCATCAGGTTGATTTGCTGGATGGCATCCGGATTCCCCGGTGCTTCTCCGGCGTACTCCACTGTTGCGTCCAGGCCACCAATCTGTGCTGTCACAGTACCGTCCAGACGTCTCAAACCATCCGCCGACGCGGGGTCAAAGATACCGAAGCCGGTCACGTAAACCGATACATAAGTGCCACTGCTCGCCGCGTTACCAGCACTGTTGCTGGTGCCGTCGCCATTCACTGCCAGCGCCTGAGACGTCGTGTTCGCCGCATTGTTAGAGCCGGAGCTCAACACCGAGGGTTGGCCTGCTCCCGCCGTGATGATCCCCGGTATTGTCGCCGCCACGTTCAGGCCATTGAAGGTCCACGCGGTCGCGCCGTCGCATGCCACCGACACTGTGGATTGCTGCGCCACACTGGCAGGCACGCCATAGCTGATTTGTCCCGGTGCGTAGGAACTCCATGCCACCGGCGCGCCGTTGATGCTAACGACGGGCTGCGAGTCGCAGCTGAAGTCGGGAAGGAACAGCGACACCATCTCGTTAGGTGCCACTGTGTGGTCCGGACCAGCGCCTGTCGCGAAGTTGACCTGCTGTGGCAGCGTAGGTATAAATCCGCTGACTGCCATCGTGACCGGAATTGCCAGCGGACTGTTCGGGGCGCCGGGACTCGTGATGACTAACGAATCCTGGTATATTCCCTGCGCAGCCTGGCTGGGGTCGATCACCACATGAACTGTAGCCGGTGCGACGCCGGAGGCCGGGCTCACAGAGAGCCAGCCACTCGAAGTCGCCGAAGTTTGCGCGGTAAACGGTGTGCCTGCGGGGCCAATCTGGAAGTCGTATCCCGTGGCGCTGCTGGCCATGTACTGCGCGGCAAGCGAAATCGACGCCGGATCTGCGGTCAGGGACAAGGGAGCCAATACCGTCAGTGTCACCGGCACGGTCAGTGTCTGTCCGGAGGATGTCACCGCGATCGTCCCGTTATACGTGCCAATCGTCATGCCGGCCGCGTTGGCCGTCATGCTGACTACTCCCGGGAATGATCCCGCGGCGGAATTAAGGGTCAACCACGGAGTCGTTGTCGTTGCCTGCCACGCGGCGTTCTGAGTTGCCACCACGCTGGCGGTGCCCGAAACGATCTGCGCTCCATTCTGGACCACGTTCAAACTTACAGGGAGCAAAGAATACATCGCGAACGGAGGCGGGTTGCCTACGTAGGTGTAAAGCGTGTTGGTGCCGTTCAGGCCGCTCGCTGTGGATACAACCACATTGACAGACCCCGACGTTCCCGCCGGTGTGGTCGCGGTGATAGTTGTGTCGTTCACAACAGTGACGCTGGTGGCCGCTGCTCCGCCGATAGTCACCCCGGTCGCTCCCGTGAACCCGACTCCCGTGATCGTCACCGGAGTGCCGCCACTCGTGAAGCCGGATGAGGGACTAATGGAGGTAACGACAGGAGGCGTGGTCGGGGCAGAAGCCAATTGTTCCAGATTCAATCGGAACGGAACTTCGTTCACCGCCGACCCGCCCGATGGAGCGGTGAGAATGAAGTTGATGTCATACACGACAAACAACGCGCCCTGCGGAGCGTTCTGGAGTGTGCCCAGTCCGAAGTAGAGCGAGCAGCCTCCGCCTGTCTCGGTGGACGCAAAAGCGCCCGTCCCCGCGGAGGTAACCACGCCGCAGACGGAGTAAGTGATATTTGCAATTGAGTTCGGTCCGGTGAAGGGAACGTTCACGATTTCGGAATTTGAAGAGTTAGCTGCCGGGACTGCGATGCTGCCTCCGCCCGCGAGCGAGATGAAGTTGTTAATGGGCGTGTTGCGAGCATTCAAACTGGCGTTCTCGCCGACCAGTACCAGGGTGTTGCCAGGCGCCGCATTCAGGTATGCCAGATACTGGCTCTGTTCGCCGGCCGACAATGACGGATTGTTGTCGTAACGGGTATCGTAGATCTGTGTGTATGCGGGCGTAATAATATCTGCCGGAACTCCGGTGTTGACTACGGTAACAGTATTGCCCGCGGTTGTGAGTTCGGTGTTCAGCACGCCGGCGGCGGTTTGGGCATTCACGGTGGTTCCCGCCACGATCAGGATGTTGGATTGCGCTTGCGCAATGCCGGAAATGGCGCCGGCTAATACGCCGAGCAGCAGTAGCCCTTTGGCTTTATGGACGGACAGGCAAAAGCCCGTACCATGTAATACAGTTTTCATAAATTCCTTTCAGAGGGAGGCGGTCAATGGCCAGTCATCGCACTTATCGGACACACAGTCAGGATTTGCGCCTGGAGTGACCTCCGTGCTTGACTTGCCACGCCAAAGTGCAGGTCGTGTGCCATTGGCCCGCTGCTGCACAGGCTCGTCGAAAACCCGACATGCCGTTTCTCTGCAACGTTTTAAGGAGTTAGTGCCGGGCAAGCGCGAGCCGGTTGGCCGATTTCGGCATATCGAATTCTCGCCGGTGTAGTTTTTCGCCGCCGTACTTCCGACACGATTCGATCCAGCGCGATTCGATCGAATGCCGAGAACGAAGAATGCACAAAAAGGCCACCGGTTCCGCACCGACGGCCTTTCTTGAGTGAACTGCGCAGATCAAACGCTTCGTTTAGTGCCCGTGGTCTTTACCCATCTCAGAGATTTTGTAATGGTTGCGAAAGTTACCGTGATCGCCATATTCCCAAACGTCGCCTGTGTTGGCATTGAAAAGGGTGTGGTTGCCGCCGCTGTATGAGAATTGGACGCCGGAAATATAGGTGACTTGGGCGGCGGGAGCGTTCCCGCCGCTCTCTTTCTTCCGATCCCTCCCCCTTTCCCTAAGCCTTCCGGTGCCAGTAGTACTCAAAGGCTGGCACGCAGAGCGCCTAATGTGCGATACTGTACAAAATCGCAACTCGGGTCCCAAAAATGATCAAAAATAGAGTGCGACAGAGGACATAAGTGAAAAGACTACAAACGACATTTTTATTGGGTGCTGCCGCTGCCTGCCTGGCTTTTGCGCCATTCGCCAGCGCGGATCTCATCACCAACGGAGACTTTGAAACAGGCGATTTTACCGGCTGGACAGTTTTTACCACAGCTAACGGAACAGTAAGCGGCGGTGCCGTCACCTCGTTCGACACTACGGGAGCCGGAGCTTCCCTTGCCGCACAGTTCAACGTCGGCGATGTGAACTATACCGGGAATCAGGAAGGTGGCGGCATCAGCCAGGTTTTTGACCTCGCCTCTGACGGTACCGTGGATTTCAGCGCCGATGTTGCCACCGATTCGAGCACTTTCAATAATGTTTCCGGCGGCGTGTACTCCCTCCTCGTTGATGGGACAACCTATGATTCCTACAACTCTGGACCTGTTAACTTTGACGTCTATCGAGACACTCTGACTGCCTCCGTAGGGCTTACCGCCGGTGATCACACACTCGAAATCCTGATCACAAGGCCATACGTCGCGTATGAGGGCGGAACGCCGACCCAATATGTCGACAACGTGACCGCTGCGGAAGAAGCCAGTACGCCCGAACCGGCTACGCTGGCCATGCTCGGCCTCGGCCTGAGCGCTATCGGCCTGCTCCGCAAACGCCGCTAGCCATCAAACTGGATACAACATAACTGACTGGGCGGCGGGATCTTTCCCCCCGCCCTTTTTTCCGCCGTCAGTCCCTCGCGATTGTCGCAGCCGAGAAGTTCAGGGGCCCCGATCCCGCACCCAAACCCGGCGCACTGCGGATCGCTTCGTGTACGAACTTCTTCGCCGCTCCCACCGCCTCCACCATTGCCACCCCACGCGCCAGACATGCCACAATCGCCGCCGAGTACGCGCACCCCGTACCATGCGTGTGGCGCGTCTCGATGCGCGAACCGCGAAACTCCGTAAACACTCCGTCATGCCACAGAATGTCGACCGCCTGACCTTCCAAATGCCCGCCCTTCACTAAAACAGACCGCACTCCCAGGTCGGCAATACGTTTCGCAGCTTCCCGCATCGACTCGACGTCCCGCACCGGGATTCCCGCTAACTCCTCAGCCTCGTCCAGATTCGGTGTGATCAGCGCCGCCCGCGGCATCAACAACCTCTTTAACGCCGAGCGGGCATCAATACTCATCAACATCGCGCCGTGTTTGCCGATCATGACCGGATCCACTACCAGCGGACACGCGAATCTGCGCGCCGCAATCGCTTCGATGATCTTTGCCGTTCCCAGCGCGCCCGTCTTAATCGCCTGTGGTGTCAGATCTTCCAGCACCGCGTCGAACTGCTCGCCCACCAACTCGGCATCCAGCGTCTCCACACGCGTCGCCCGCACTGTGTTCTGCACCGTGATCAGCGTCACCACCGACGTTCCGTATACATCGAACTGATGGAAAGTCTTGAGGTCGGCCTGGATTCCGGCGCCACCGCCCGGATCCGAACCAGCGATGGTGAGTGCAATGGGCGTCATGAGGGCCTTTTCAGCGTAACGCGGCGTAAACGAAAAACTTTAGTCAAGGAACAAAAATAATGGGTCGATAAGAAAATCATGCCCAAAGTTGCAACGGTGCCAGGGGTAATGGCACTCGGACTTGTAATTTCCGTGTGCGCGTCAGCGCAAACTATTCACTATAAAACCCGGAATTTCACGCCCGGGATCCAGAGCCCCGCGCCGCTTCAGTCAGAGGATGCAGAATCCGGCCCCACTGATCAGCAGGTCCGCCGGTCGCGCGTAAGCACGCTCCCCATCCATCAAATCGTCGAATTCGATCATACGCCCGGTGTCGACGATCTGAATGCTCTCCTAATAGCAAGCGCTCAGGTCACCGGCGCCCTGCCCGATAACGCAGTGGTGGTTTCCAGCGTCAATCGTCTAAACGGAGCGACAACCGGTGCAATCTGGGTGGGTGAAATGGAGGCGCGGGATAAGATCAGTCCCGCTCTCGGCTTCGACTCAACCCTGCAAGCTGCCGGCATCTCGGTCCCCGTGATTGTAGAGTTTCACTCTGACGTAGACCAGACGCAGCAAACCGCGCTCGCCTCTGCGCTAAGCATAGTCTTTCTGCGGCCCGTCGGCCTCCTGCCGCAACACGTAATTGTCCAGGCGACCCGCGCTGTCATCAAGCTTCTTTCCGCAGAAGACGAAGTCGCCTACATCTTCCCAGCTGATCCCGCGTTGTTGACGGGCGCCAGTTCCTACCCCTGCGCAGGCATGTTGACGACCTCCGGAACCATCGGCCAGTATGCCAACGTTACGCACGGCTGGGATCTCGGGTCCGATAACATCGCGCATCTGAATTATTACTTCGGGAGCCTGACACCCCAGGTCCCTGCCGCGACCGTCCAGAGCGAAATCCTCCGCGCCTTCGCGCAGTGGGCAAGTCACCTGAATGTGACGTTTTCGCGCACTACAGTCGCGGGCCTGGCGCGCACCATTGCCTTGGAATTTGTCAGCGGCGCCCACGGCGATTCCTATCCGTTCAGCGCGCCATCCATGCTCGCCCATACTTTTTATCCAGTGCCTGTAAACAGCGAGCCCATTGCTGGCGACACGCACTTCAATGCCGATGAAACCTGGCACGTCGGCAGCGACAACGATATCTACACCGTGGCGCTCCACGAAGCTGGCCACGCGCTGGGCCTCACCCATTCAGACAATCCCGGCGACGTGATGTACCCCTACTATCACCGCGGTTTATCGCTTTCGGCAAACGATATCGGCGCCGCGCTGGAATTGTATCCCGCCGCAGGGACTCCGCCTGTATCCATCATTTCAACCGCCGTACCCGTCACAACGTCGACAAGTTCCACGCCGCCCGCCACCACAACTTCCGGCAACACCGGAACTACCACCGCTGCGCCCGTGCCCGTTACGCCCCTCGACCTGACTATCAGCCCCGTGCCGTCGTCCACGCAATCATCCGCACTCAGCGTGAGCGGCACCGTGAACGGAGGCAGCGGGCCCGATTCGGTCGAATGGCAGACCGATCATGGCTACACCGGACGCGCGACAACATCGAGTACCGATCTCTGGTCCGCAGCCGGCATTCCGCTGGTCACAGGGGAGAATACGTTGACCTTCACAGCGTTCAATACCTCAGGTCAGGTATCGACGCAATCCGCGTCGATCACTCTCCAAAAACCCACCAGTATGGGATCGCTGCCGTTAACTCTGTCGATCGTTTCGCCAGTGCTCGCGGTAAGCACCGTGACTACGGCAGAAACATCCGTGAGCGGCAGCGCATCGGGAGGCATCGGCGGCATCACGCAGGTGACCTGGCAAACTTCCAGCGGAGCGACAGGAATTGCGTGCGGTACCAACACGTGGATAGCAACGGGAATCCCGGTTCCGGAAGGCAACACCACCATCATCGTTCGCGCTTACGATTCAACCGGCCTAAACGCCTGGGTTGCCACCGTAGTCGTTAGACCTTAAAGCCGCCACTAAACCCTGGGCAACACTTCCGCCACAACTCGGGCCCGCAAATTCGCCACCCCCGCCGTATATCTCTCATCCGCTACTGCAAACGCCACCGCATCCTCCAGCCAGTCGTGCCACACACCATCCGGATCGTGCGATGCTGCTGTCACCGTATAGTCGCCCGCACACAACTCACACTGGAATCGATATGTCACCCGCACCGTGTCACCCGCGCGCATCGGACCAAAGTGAATATTCTCGAGCTCCGTATTCGTCCCGTAAACATTGAGTCCAATCCGCGTTCGGATCAGAATACCGATTACCGGATCATCCACATCCCCATTGAATTTTACGGTCACGCGAATCGTAACCTGTTCGCCGCTGTTCCAGACAATCGAACCAGCCCCGTCCGCGCCCAATAATTCGATGTTGCGTAGTTCCGCGCGCCCGTCACCATCCCGCAGCACCGGTGCAGGCGTAGCCTCCCTGCCGCGGCCCGATTCCCGCAGCGACTTCGCCACATATCGTCGATATTGCGCCAGTACTTCCGCCGGATCGCCGCGCCCCACCAGCTTTCCATCGCGCAACCACCAGATTTCATCCGCGCAACTTTCCAGCAGTGCCTCATCGTGCGTGAGCAGGACGAACGTAGCGCCCGCCCGCCGCAGCTGCACCAGCCGCGAAATCGTCCGCGCCTTAGTCACCGCATCCAGCGAGGCCAACAATGAGCCAGTAATGATGCCCGCCGAATTTTCAGGCATCGGCATATCGGGCCCCAAACTAACCACGCCACCGGATCCAGCCAGCCCGCTCGCGCCGCCTTCTTCAATCACGCCGATAATGCTCGCGTCTGGTGCCGTCAGGCCGAATTCCAGGAAATTGATCATGAGAATGAATGCGGGGCAGGTTGGTAACCTGCCCGTTTGTTTTTAACTACTTTCTGCCCTTCGGTTCCGGATGTGTCTTGCCCCACTCCGCGAACGCGTCCAGCGCTGCCTGAGGAGCCCCGTTGTACCAGCTATACCCGTTCCGCCGTTCCAGCGAAATCTCGTTCACGTCGTCGTGAATACTCTGATCGCGATCCCCAAAGATCGGCTTATCGGTTCCGATAGCGTAGTAACGCGCCCAGATCGGCCCCGCGCCCGCTGCATCAACGCGCCGCCGCCCATCCGCGCCGCGCTCAAACGCCACGCCATAAATGGCGGTCTTGCGAAACCAGGCCACCGCCGCGTAAACCGCGCTCACCACGCCCGGCTCCGGTTCCCGCAGACCCATCAAAAACTGCACCATCGCCGCGCTCTCACTCGAACATTGCGACGCTGGCTCGTAATTCCTTCCCGCCACCGGCTGCAGCGTCAGCGCATCGTGTTGTTGCGCCCAAACCGTCGCCGTGCTCCGGGTGCGGATCTGTGTCTTCAGAATGGTCTCAATGCCTTTCCCCACACTTGCCCGCGCGCGCTGCCGCACTTGCTCCGGCACAAACGCAAACCCGCCCTTGCCGCTCGCCACATCCTGCAGCACCTCCAGCGTCTCCGTCACTGCGCCGTCGTTGAACGTGATCGCATCGTGGTAACCGCCTTCGAGCGGCCACACTTGTGGCCAGCCGCCATTGGGAAATTGTGCCGCCAGCATGTACTCCACGCCGCCCAGTACTGAAGTTCGATAAGCCGCGGCATCAACTCCCGCCGCCAGCACCCGTGCTAAATACTGCAATTCCGACGTAGTCGCGTCGTTATCGAGCGTCCCCATATAGTTCCATTGAGGATCATGCGGCGTGTCGAAATCTCCCGGCGATAAGTGTGCCGAAAGATTATTCGGCGCGAAGATCTCGCCCGGCTTGCGCACATGCGCCGTCAGATCCAGATTCTTACTCCATCCGCCCGCCGGAGTCTGGAACGACACCACAATATCCGCCACATGCCGCGCCTCTGCACTGCCATACCACTCCGCCGGCTTATTGAGTGGCAGGCTCTTCGCGGAATTCCCGCTCGGCGGAATTATCGCCGCCGCCAAACCAGCCGCCTTCAATTCAGCCTGAAAAACTGCCCGGTCCTGTGCCTCCTGCTTAGTCGACCGCGCCAGATAGTCCCGCCACGCCGCCTGCTCCGCGCGCGGCAGTGTGGCAATCCGCGCTTCCGTGATTGAGGGCGCGGCCATACTCCTGCCAATTACCGCCGCCGTCGCCCCCACAGACATCGCCGTCAACGCGGACATCACCAGAAACGTACGAATTGCCATAAATGACGAGCGTACACCACGTCTGCCCAGCGAAAGACGCAAGGCACCCGTTGGTACTAATGGTACTAATAGTACGCATAGTGCGTCTTTCACGACTTTTCCTGGCGGTGTCGCAGGCGAACTCGACTTATACTACCTACATAAGAGTCTACGGAGGACCTTCAACATGATCATCAAAAGCACAGGCACGATGCTTGCTATTGGCGCACTTTTCTTAATGGGTATGTCCGCGGTCCCAGCCAGGGCGGACTTCATGGGGCAATCGGTTGAATTGCAATACCTCTACCCCAGCAGTTCCTCTGTCTACGAAAATGACGGGACTGAAATCGTCACTCCCGGTGGAGTCACTTTCACTTCGTTTGAAGAGATACAAACACTCGTGACCGGTTCGGAGTTGGCAGTCACTAACGTTGGTAACGGGGACACCTCGTTCGACAGTGGCGACGGAGTCACCTTCAATGGCATCGAATTGAGTGAAGTCGGTTTGTCGCCCGACACCATCACCGGCGTCGCTATTGATCCGTCGAATACCGTGGCCGGTTTTGACTTAACGCGGGTTACCTTCGACGGTACCGACGTTTTTCTGAATTTTCAAGGTCTTCCGCTCAGCACTACCGACCAAATGGCTGTTGACGTGACCTTCGCCGATAGCAGCAGTAGCAGCGCACCAGAGCCCGCCACTATTCTGCTCGCGGGCGCAGGCCTCGCGGCGGCGGCGTTCGGACGCAGGCTCCGTTCCCGTAAATCGGCAGCCTGACCCATCGCAATAATTCCAGCTCCAAAACACCTCGGGCCTGCCGGTTTCTCTGCCGACAGGCCCAAAGTTTTTTCTTAAAGCGAACCTAAACCCGCGTCTGATTCGCCACCCACTGCTTATGCTCTTCGGAAACGCTGTAAGCCACCAGGTCCCTGTAAAGCCCCTCGATCACCTCGCCGCTCAACCCCGCCGCTTCCGCCCATTCCCGCCGCGTCTTCAATACTGCAGCCACCCGTTCCGGCGCGGCCACATTCGCTGAACTCGTCTTGAAGGTCGCCGCCGCGCGCACATAAGCTACCCGCTGCGCGATGAGCCCGACAATTTCCCGGTCGATAGCGTCCATCCCGGCGCGTATTTCGTCCAGGTTCTTGCACTCTGCCGGAGGAATCTGATTCTGGTCCATCTTTCTATTCTGCCCCAGTCCCTGCAACAATCCCGAAGCCTTTGCAACAATCCCGAGGCCTTTGCGACAATCCCGAGGCCTTTGCAACAATCCCGAGGCCTTTGCAACAATAGAGCTTCTGCGTATGTCTCCCGAAACCATCTCACCCGAAAGCCGCGAACTCCTCACCCAACTCCGCAATCTTCTGCTGGAACAGCACAAACTGCTCCTCGATCGCGAACGCGCTGAATACGAGCGGATCAACGGACCCATCGCCGGACCCGGCCCCTTCCTGGGCCTCGTGATTGGCGATCCTCACTTCGCCTGGCTCAAAGAAATCTCCACCATGGTCGTCGAGATTGATGAAGCGCTCTCCCGCCGCAGCAAGGCCGGTGAACCCGAAGCCGCCGCGCTTCTCACACAGGCCCGCGACATCATGCGGCCACGCGAACACGGTTCAGACTTTCAGATGCGTTACGACAAAGCGGTGCAGGAATCGCCCGACATCCTCATCCTGCAATGCAAAATTGAGCGTCTGCTCGAACGCTAAACCGCACTCCCCGGTTCATCCCGCTGCTCCAGCAACTCCAGCGCCGTAGCCGCATCGTGCGATTCCACCTGAAGCCGCATCCCGCGAGTCAGCGGCCAATCCACTCGCGCAACATTCGTATCCAGCAGGAAGCATTCAATCCCGGCCGATTCGAGGCGCCCCTGCGCCGCCAGCGCCTCGGACATATCTCCGAACTGCCGGATCGTCACCAACTCCCCCGCATCCTGTTCGTTTTCCACACCGCCATCATACATCTGTTGGGGAAAGAGTTCCGTCGCCAGGACAGTACCGTTACCGAACCGTGACCGTAAGGGAGCGGCACTCAATAACCGACGGCAACGGCCATGCCGTTCAGCCGACGCTTACTGACATTCCTCACTTCTTGTCGTCCCCGCGAAATGCTAGAACGACGCCGGGATGGACGCGCCACGCATCCCGATCATCCTGAGCCACTTGAAGATGTCGCTGCCGAAACCTTCCCACATCGCCATCCGGATCCAGCTCGCAGCTATCGGAATTGCCGGTGTGGCAGCCGCCTTCGGTGCTTTCTGCGTCTACCAAACCGCTTTCCCCGGCCCCTGTGGTGACGCTGGGCCTTCTCTCGGCTTCATGGAATCCTGGCTGGTGGATGCGCCGCTCGGGCTCCTCGTCCTCGCCGTCGCAATGTTCGTAACCAAAGGCCTCCCCGCGCTTCGCAAAATCTGCATTTTAGCCGCGCTCGTAACTCTCTCGTTCCCTGTCATTGCAGGCATCTGTTTTCAGCGCTGGCACTGCCCGTGAGGGCGTGTCTGAGTCTCTACTGACCGTTCGCTGAGATCGCCACGTGTGTTTGCCCCGCGGCTGCCCACCGTGACACTCACCGGACATTCGCTGGCAGTGTGGCGTTGATCTGATAAAGCCCCGATTACATAAGCCTCATACCCGGAAAAAGAGGTCCCACCCCAGACGTCGGAGGCGAGAATCGAACGCCCACCGGAGATCTTCGTCCATTTGAGCTTTTTCGCGACAAAACACGTTCTCCCTGGAATCGACCTCCAGTGCCTCCGAAACTATGTCGAACCCGTCGTGTTCGGAGGACAAATCGCGCGCTGGTGAGTGCTACAAAAACATGATCGTATTCGGTCATTTGACCTCTCAGTGTCAAATTCACCCTCAGTCTTCTGTCGCAATTGCTTACAAATGCTGCCATGAACGAATGGGGTGGCGCATGCACGCTTCCCCAACAAGATCGACGGAGATCTGTCCGCACCCGCAGAACACGTAAAGAGGAAAGTTCAGAGACATCGCCAACGGCGCTGTCGCTGCTACCGGTAGTCGAAATCTTCGGGGCTGACTTGAAAGACCACAAACGTGCCCAAACTAAGAGGAAAAACGGTAATGACAATAAAAATCGCATCAAAATTTAATTCGCTCGGCTGCCTTATAGCTACCGGTGCTTTGGCGTTGATCGGTGCAGGTTCGGCTTCGGCCACACCTATAACGTTCGCCCAGTTCATCGAAACCAATGGATTTCAGGATTGGACGATCGCCGCAACCACATCCGGAAGCACCACCACTACAACCGTTGCGGAGAGCGGCTTGACTTATTTCTCGTTTCAGGGCGTATCACCGCAGCCTTTTGGGGGAGCGCCGGTGCTCGCCAATTTTTCGTTGATGGCCACCAGTTCTTCGCTCGGTAATTGCGCTTCTAACTGTGGCCCCGGCGACGGTTTCGCGCAGGCTGGCTACTCCGGTACCTTCTCGTTTACGGATGGCGTGGCGGGCGCGTTCTTTGGAACCAACCTCCTCTCCGGCACCTTTTCAGTAACCGGTAGTCCCGCCACAACGGGCGCTCAGCTGATCTCCAATCTTGGAAGCGGCAATGCCAGTTTTACCGCAAGCGCAACCGCGGGGAACCTCAATCAACTCGTATTCTCTTCGGCTTACGAGGTTTTTGCCCCAACTACCACCGAGGAAGTGGCATCGTTCAGTCTCTCTTCCCTGATTCCCAACTTTGCCATTACCACGCCTGTTAATAACCAGGCATACCCATCCGGATCCTACACGGCCGCAGGTTCGGGTACCTTCTCATCCAATCCACCGCCGACCGTGTCTCCCGAGCCGTCGACCGTGTTCCTGATTGGCGGAGGTATGTTCGGACTCTTCCTGATGCGTCGCAAAGGGCTGCTCCGCTAATAAGCGTTATAGCCGGGTTTCGCGCCCATACGGTATCGAACAGCCGATGCTGCCTCTTGGGCGCGAAGCTCGGTTTTCCTCGCAGAGCCGCACGTGGATGCGCCGCTGGGTCTCCGCGTCCTCGCCGTCGCAATGTTCGTGACCACGGCCTTCTGGCGCTCGCGCTAATAATCCTCTCACGTGGAAATCACAATCCCTCAGTGTGGATCTGAGAGGTTGCGCCGATTCTTCAGCCGAGCGGCGAAAACGGCGTGGCCGCGCGCTTTCTTCTGCGACCGATGAAGCCACCGAGGCTGCCGAATTCGTTGCCGGTAGTGGATGTCTGAAGGTCACCGCGAAGCGTCGCTGGCAATAGGCGCCTGGCGGCGGGGGGCCAAGTTTAGGGTGCGAGTTGTGGGTGACGGTACCCTTACATCAGTCGGCCAAATGTCCGCGTGGTGAAAACCACGGAATCCGGAACGTGCACAGGTGGTGGAGGCGGTCCGGGAGTGGCCGGCGATTCCACAGAAGGTTCTTCCGCAACCTCCACGGAAGCTTCTGCCTGCCTCGGTTTCACGCCCGCTCGATTAAAGTTCGCCAAAGACCTCAGCGCATGCCACCTGACCCGGGATTCGGAGTCGGTTCGAAGCTGATTGAGCGTCTCAAACAACGTTTCGTTCGGAAGCTGGCCATTCGCCTGGCTCAAAGAAATCTCCACCATGGTCGTCGAGATTGATGAAGCGCTCTCCCGCCGCAGCAAGGCCGGTGAACCCGAAGCCGCCGCGCTTCTCGCACAGGCCCGCGACATCATGCGGCCACGCGAACACGGTTCAGACTTTCAGATGCGTTACGACAAAGCGGTGCAGGAATCTCCCGACATCCTCATCCTGCAATGCAGGATTGAGCGTCTGCTCGAAGTCTAATCTTGTGGCGAAGTTTGGCCGTCCGCGCTGCCCTGGTCATCGCGCTGTTCCAGCAACTCCAGCGCCGTAGCCGCATCGTGCGATTCCACCTGAAGCCGCATCCCGCGAGTCAGCGGCCAATCCACTCGCGCGACATTCGTATCCAGCAGGAAGCATTCAATCCCGGCCGATGCCAGGCGCCCCTGCGCCGCCAGCGCCTCGGACAT
>CAIKAS010000134.1 GCA_903825445.1 uncultured Acidobacteriia bacterium | reverse complement strand
CTGGGTTAAACTGGCAGGATAGTCGCCCGCACCGTTCCCCGGTCGTCTAATGGTAGGACAGCGCCCTTTGGAGGCGTGAATCGTGGTTCGAATCCATGCCGGGGAGCCAGTTTCGATTTAGGCCGTTGTCGGGTGGTTTGCCGCTAGTTTCCGTTTGAGCCGATTCGTTCGCAAGCGCAATCATGTCAAACGGTTGTCGCCAGACCGGAACGATCTTACGTTCCCGCCAGACCGAGTTCGACACAACGAAATCGAGCAAGCGGCGTTTTTCGGCGGCTTGCTGCTTTTCGAACAGCCTGTGCATGTTTCGCGTGAGTTCGAGCAGCCGGATACCCGCTTCCATATACTGGCCGTCAGCAGTTCCAAATCCGCTGATTTGAGCCTCAATCCGCGCTTGGTCCTGCCGATATTCGCCTGACTTTCGTTCGAACAGCGAAAGGTCAATTCTGCCGTCGAGCCGGTCTTCGTACATGACGTCCAAGCGGCTCTGCAGCCGAGTGTGTTCCTGTTGGAGCTTGGCGACTGATTCGTCTCGAAAGCGCTTCTGGTCCCCGTGGCTCTCGCGGAGCGCTGTTGCAATCCAATTCACGATGTCCTCGTCAATCGAGATGCGCCTGAGCATGACTGCGTAGGCTTCCTCCAGGGTCTCCTGACGGACATAGGGCTCGCCGCATTTGCCGCGCGCGCCCGAGCAGTGGTAGTAAACGTATTTCCCCTTCTTGATTTCGCCAACCATTGCGAACCCGCAAGAACCGCAAGTCAGCATTCCCGAAAATGGAAAACAATGGCCTGTCTTCTTGGCGCGCGTCCCCAGGCGGCGGTCAAGCGCGGCCTGAGTAGCCAGCCAAAGGTCACGAGGAACAATTGACTCGTAGGCAGCCGTGTACTTCTCGCCCCGCCATTCGAACTCACCCGAGTACACGCGGTTCCGAAGAATCTTGTTCACGGTCGATTTGTTGATGGTGCCTCCGCGCGTCAGGCGTTCGCTCTGTGCAATCGCAGCGAGTTCCTTGAGGGAATGCTGCCCGGTTGCGCAGAGCTCATACAGACGGCGGACCAGCGGCGCCAGCGCCGGGTCTGGTTTGATCGTGCGTTTGCCATTCGCGCCATCGGCATTCAGATAGCCGATTGGGGCGTACGATGGCCAGATCCCCTGCGATGCCTTCTCGACCATGCCCTTGCGCGTTTCCTCACTCAGGTTGTCGATAAAGTTTTTCGCCATCAGCACTTTGATTCCGTGGATGAACTTCTCGGAGGATCGCGACTCCTCGCTGATGACGGTGGCCTCTTTGACGAAGTGAACCTCAAGGCCGCGGATTTCGTCTATGGTCACCCAATCGCGGAAATTCCGATACAGACGATCCGTCTTCTCGACGAGCAGAACACGGCAGGAGGCGTTCTTCCGGAGATAAGTGACCATCGCATCGAAGCCGGTACGGCCGGCTCGCTTCGCGGTTTCGATATCAGTGAAAGCGGCTCCGATCTCCAGTTGTCTTTCCCGCGCATAATTGCGCAGCAGCTTGTCCTGTGCGGGAATTGAGAAGCCCTCTTTCGCCTGTTCCTGCGAAGAAACGCGGGCGTATAGCACCGAGGATCGAGAGTCGCGACGATCAGCCTTTTGCGGCGTCATGTTGCTCTCGCAGTTTAACAGCGGAGGTGGCCTCCGCGCAATCCTTCCGCGCCCATTGCGCCAGCAAGCCGATGAGTCCTTCCACGTTCGATTGCATTTCGCGGGCGACGGTCAAGGTGAGTTTCTTTCCAGAACGGCGTTCCCAGAATTGGAGCAGTGCGTTGTCGCGTGAATTCGCAAAGGTTGCCCGCTCGCCTGCGGAGTGTTCATCGAACCGAACGTGGACGGGTTTAGTCAATCCGAGCGCCTGGCCGCAGAGTTTTCCGCGAGCCCTACAGATAAGGGCTCAGGAACGGCTTTTTGGACAAGAAATTTGTAAGACGACAACGCGACCTGCGACAGATTACGACAGTTTGCGACAAATCACGACGTTCTGCGCCTATGGCCACGTTCCCCATACAGATAACAGCTCAGAATCAGTTTTTTTGGCAAAATGTTTTTCATTTCGCCTGTAGCAACCATTTGCAACAGTCGGAAACCGTCCGAAACATTTGCGCGACATCCCCGCGACCGGCAACCATCCGCAACAGTTTGTAACAAAATAGCAGCCGAAAAGGCAGCAAAATACCGGTAGTGGAACATAAAGGGTTGTCGGACGGGCTGGCGTTTTTTCACTCGCAACGAGTGCGCGGCCAGCGAGTTCCGTTGTGGGACAAACCAGCGCGTGTGTCAGACGATTGTCCGACGCCGGAATCTTTGTTAAGAAACGTGCCGATTGGGATCATTTTCGGCGTATCAAGGGCCGCTACGAGCCGCTGGGAACGGTGCTCCGGGACTGAATCGCCGAAAAAGACCGACTAAACCGAATGAAGCCGGATACCGACCGAATTCATACCGAACAACCGAGGATCAGCGCGGAACGCACGAGCCCTAAGCCGATAGGCTTAGGGATGGTGTCTCTTCACTGCCATCGTGCACGGAGAACCGCGCCCGCATAGCGGGGAAAAAGCTGGCACGTGCGCTGACAGAGCACAGAAGTCTTCGGAGACGGTAGAATGGGAACGGCTATGGACGCAACAAACAACATCTCACTTCCTGAGCCGTTGCTGGCAGAAATCCAGAGCGCGGCGCGGGCGGAACATCGCAGCGTCGATGAAGTACTCACCGACGCAGTGAAGCGATATGTCGAAGAGCGTTCGTGGACGAACCTCCTGAACTATGGCGCGGAACGGGCGAAGGCGCTCGGCATCAAAGAATCTGACGTCGACCGTCTGATTGCCGAATCCCGGGCTGAGCAGCGCAGCCATTGAGTCTAACCGTACAGTGATCGGCGCCACGCTTGACACCAGCGTCTATATCAGGGCGCTGCATTTCGGTGGTCCGGCGACGGTAATCATCGGTCACGCGCGGGCAGGTAACATCCGAGTCGATATTTCGGAAGCAATTGTGGCCGAGACGATCCGCGTGCTTCGCGACAAGTTCCAGTGGGACGGCTATTCGCTCCAGGACGTGCGCGGCAAGCTGCTCGCCCTCGGAAATCACGTCTCCCCGAGCGAAACCCTACACGTCATCAAGGAGGATCCCGCCGACGACCGTATTCTCGAATGCGCCACAACTGCCAAATCGGACTTCATCGTCAGCGAGGACAAGGACTTGCTCCGCCTGGGGCAATTCGGTAGTGCCCGGATCGTATCCGTCCGGGACTTCATCTATCTGGCGCTCACTCCAGGAACAACGCGATAAATGGCAGGCAGTTACCTCCGGAGAGTCGCAGCACAAGGGGTTGCAGCGCGCGGTCCAGCCCCGGCCCCGCGCCGG
>CAIKAS010000133.1 GCA_903825445.1 uncultured Acidobacteriia bacterium | reverse complement strand
CTTGTGGTTGTTGGGCGCGGCAGCACACATGGAATTCTCGAGAGACTGCGGGCGAATACTTACGCGATTATCCGGGAAGCGCCTTGTCCGGTTTTGAGCGTCTAAACAGCCCGAAAAGCAATTCGAAAAAACAAAGCCATTTGGAACGGCTTTCTGAATAGTAAGTGACTCGTTTGCAGACACATGAGGGATTATTCCTCATGTGTCTTCGATGTGCATCTTGCGCTTAATGGCGCAGTGAGTGAGTGCGGGGATGTCTGTTTTCAAATGTCAAAGACCAGTGAAGCGGAGACGCCGAACGTCTTTCGACGAGGGCGGCTCGCTTCCGATGCGCTTTCCATCTCCGATTGAAAGGTAGCATTCGGGGCGGTTGGAAACATTGGGCGGACGCTGGTTTGGCTGGTGCTGAGACGCTGTCTGAGCTTTGTTCCTATCAAGATGCGGGGGCAGAAGATTTTTTTCGGAAAGTTGTGATCGGACCGCAGCGATCCGGCATCGGTCTGGTTGCGCGTCATCACTTTATGGTGTAAAGTTGTTTGGCAGGGTTCGCAGCGGCGGGCCCGCGCGTTGACTCGGATGGTAACTGCCAGCACACAGAGGTTGCGAGCGCGTCGCGTGTACGTCATCGCGTTTGCCCTCGCGGCATGCCCTTTTGTCTATGGGCTTATGCGGGCGTTGAGCAGCCGCCGCGACATGCGCATGCTGTGGATGGCAGTCGCCGCCTTCCTTGGCGCGGGTCTTGCCATGGCGGTCGGAAGGCCACGCAGTCGAAAGCCAATCGTCGTCTTCGCACGTTCCGTGGCAGCATTAGCCACTTCTACCCTCCTTGCAGCATGGACCGCGTTTCAACTCGGCGCCACCGCCGCCGCAGGTATCTTTGCCGTTTCGTTCGTGCTTGGCCTTTTTTGCGCGTCAAGCTATGAATTGGCACTTTGGGCAAACCAAAATGGAGGGAAATCGGGTAGCCCGGGCCTCTGGATAACTCGTGACTGACGGCGAATTGAGGAGTTTTCCAGCACTTGGTCCGCGGGCTGGAATGTCCTCTGAACCGCCAGCCGGGAAGGAAGTCGGCATCGGAACTACCGCCGGTATTGTTCGGCCTGATGCCACTGAGGCCCGCGCGTTTCGGCCGGAGACCTGTGCTCGCGAGCAGGAAGCTTGTAATCCCATTGCTTGTGAATACTCGCCTGGTAATGAAAAGTTACACGGGGCGCGTCAGACAATTCGGCGGGTCCGGTCGAGGAGGAGGGGACTGAAGAGTTCAGTTCTCCGAAGGTCTCTCCGCCTGATCGATCACCAGCATATTGACCGGACCCTTCTGCGGCACCAGTCTCAGGCCGAGTTGTTCGCGGACCCCGGTGAATATCGACGGGGCTGCGGAATCCGGCGCAGGCTCGATATCCCACGTGCCCTGAAAATCCCACGCGCCAGCCAATCCGGTCTTGTCGACAACAATGCGGCCCAGCTGATTCCCCAGATTTGCGGCCAGAATCGTCATCGGCACGCCGACCCCCTTCATCTGCACCCGCCCGGAATTCTTCTGCGTGTTCATACTCGGGGCCTTGCCATCGAGATTCTCTTTCATCCTGGGCACGGACTTGTCCAATACGAGCGCGTATACATTCTCCTCACGCGTCTCCCAGTGGACCTTAAGATGAAAACGGTCCGCCAGCAAGCTCTGTAAACAGGGCTTCAATTGCTCCCCCGAGAGACTCTCCCCCGCCCCGGTCCTGGCTTCAATGTTGTAGTATTCGCTATCGATCCACCCTGTCTCTCCGGCGAGCTGAAAACTCAGAATCCCGTAGGCGTTTCGGATCAAGGTCTTCAAGGTTGCGTTCGTGACGCTGATTCTTCCGCCAGGCAGGGTATTTATGCCCGTGTTCTCCCCTCCATTTAGATTTCGGTGTATGGAGGCGACCTCGAACGACTGCCCGTTTGCGAAACAACATGACAGCATGAGGATGGCGACAGCAGGTGTCTTGTGGATATTCATGTGAGCGACGTTCTCCCACTACTAGTACTGCCGTCGCCCGCATCCGTTACATTTTTTCGAGACGGTCCTGATTGAGTGAGGAGATTGGAAGCTTTTCCCGAAGCTGTGATTTCGGTGATACGCTGGCAGCAGGAGTCCCCTATGCGTACGCTGCGCGCCTTCGCTTTTCTGGCGATGCTGATCCCTGCCGGTACCGCCGCAGAGGCACAGGTCCAGATCGCACCACCTTCCGATCCGATGGATCCGGTTACAGGAAATGTCCAGCCCGTCACGACCGTAGAGCAGAGGGGTGCCGCTGTCGCTTTGATGACGAGGGCGGTGGACCAATACTCCCTGCATTCGAAGGGCACTCCCGCCCATATTTTGCAGATCGCTTTTAATGCAACGGCATCGACATTGTTTCCGGGAGGTGCGGGGCAGTTGCGCGAGACCTGGATTTCCGGTCAGAACTGGCGGTGGGACGCTGCACTTGGCAATTATTCCCTGCTCCGCATCAGTTCCAGCGGGGTTGCGTACGATCAGCAGACGCCGCAACCGATTCCGCTGCGACTGAAGATGCTTGCAAATGCGGTATTCGCGCCGCTGCAGTTTACGACTCCCCGGGTTGCGGCGATGCGAACGGCTAACGTTGTGTGGAAAGGCGCGGCGGTGACCTGCATTTTGTTGAGCCCCGAGGGCAGTGTCGCGACGGGTGCCGGAAGGCAGTGGGATGAGAGCGAGTTCTGTATCGACTCTTCAACCGGCCTGCTGGACGTTTACTCCGAAGTGCCTGGCATTTATGCTTTCTACGATTACACGAATGCGCTGAAGTTTCACGACCGCGTGCTGCCTGGCTCGGTGACGATCGACGAGAACGGCGAGAATGTGGTGCAGGCGCAACTGACCAGCGTGACGGATACGAACGCGAGCGACACTTCTCCGTTCACGCCGACGGCGCAGATGAAGTCACAAGGCGCGGCGGTGGTGTTGTTCGCGCCAATGCGGATGACGCGGACGGTGAGAGAGGGAAGCGGCCCGTCAGGCGGGGCAGTTCAGCCGACGATTGTGCATGTGACGCTGGATGAATTGGGGAATGTGCAGGAGTCGGAGGTGCTGCAGACGTCCGGAGTGAGCGCGCAGGCGCTGGCGTTTGTGCAGCAGATGAAGGTCTGGCCGGTGCCGCAGACGGGTGGGACGCCGCCGCGGCAGCGCGAGGCTTTTGTCCGGGTGATGTTTATGGCAGGTGGTAATTAGGCGAAATGGCTTGGGAAATACCTGGCGCAGCGAACTAATCTTCACCTTGCCGACGCCGTCACGTAATGGGACGTCAACACGACTAACCGAGCAACCGCTGATATTCGTCGTGCTCGCCGATCCAAAACCAGTAGAAGACATTGTTCTCGCGCATTGCCAAGGCGCGGCAGTCTCCAGTTATTCTCACACTCCAGAATGCTCCGACTGTTTAAAATGGAGCGACGGATGACCGGGATCGTTGCGAAAGCGAGCGAACTGCTTATCGGCCGCTCGGCGGATCGCCAAAGGAAGGGTGTTGTAACGGACCCAAAATTCCGCTGAAGCCCGCGACTCCGTCAATTCGATTCGTCCGGCGTCTCGGCGACGTTCATGGCGCCGAACTTTCCAGCTCGCACGTCTGCCCGAACTTTATCCACCAGAGATTGCCCGCACCCACCCGGCGAAAAATCACGGTGCATTTGTTGGTCCCAGTCGTCCATGTTGCGGAGATTCAGCCACCCGCCAAGCGCGGCTCGGTCGCTTTCCGGCAACCCGCCAATCGCTTCCTTGATCGCCTCCAGACTGGAAATCATACCTCATAGAGTATCGCGATTGAGGCGCGGCGGCAATTTCTCTAGTTGCACTGCCCAGGATCGACCTAAAATCGATAGCATCATCCGGCACCGCGAACGATTGGCAAGTCCAAGTGGAGCAATTCGACTGAACTCTTGCAGCGTTCCGTGCACTCATGCTACTCTCCAGGAAACCCTCAAATGAGGAAAGGAGGTACGTCCGTTATGCGATACGAATTCAATCGTCTTAATAAAGCGATGATCGGCGCGCTTCAGGATTGCCTGCTTTCCGCCCGTCTTCGTTAGGCCACAACCTTCTAAATAAAGTTCGGCCCTATAAGCCGAAGCGTGTCTCGCTTATCGGGGCACAGCGTGGAGTCTATTTTCAAAATGAAGCCGAATATTTTTCAGGCACTTCCAGTTCTTAGCACTGAGGAAATCCGCGAAATTCTCGTAAAACGGGTTGATCAGCAGAAACAAGCGGTCGGCATTGTCGTGGGGGTCATCGACCCGAACGGCCGCTGCGTCATCGCGTATGGCAAGCTCGCCACTGGCGATACACGCCCGATCGTTGGCGATACGATCTTCGAAATTGGATCAGTCACCAAGGTCTTCACTTCGCTTTTATTGGCGGACATGGTGAGCCGCAAGGAGGTCGCCCTCGACGATCCAGCGGGCAAATATCTTCCGGCAAATGTCAGGATGCCGGAGCGAAACCGCAAATCCATCACGTTGCTCGATCTTTCCACGCACAGTTCCGGACTCCCGGCGCTCCCGGGCAACTTAAAGCCAGAGGGTGACTATAGCGTGGAAGACCTGTATCGGTTCCTTTCGGGCTACACACTGCCGCGCGACCCCGGCGCCGAATACGAATATTCAAACCTGGGCGCGGGGCTGCTTGGACATGTGCTGGCTTGCCGAGCGGGAGCAGACTATGAGAGTCTGATCGCAACCAGGATCGCGCGACCGCTCAACATGCCGGACACGGGTATTACGTTCGCTTCACATGTGAATCAGCGCATGGCTACTGGTCACAACGCGATGCTCATGCCCGTCGCGAAATCGGACCTCCCTGCACCGCTTGCCGCTGCAGGCGCTCTGCGCTCCACAGCCAATGACATGCTGGCATTCCTCGAAATGTTCATGCTTCCCAAGGAATCTCCTCTCGCGTCAGCCATGAAGGCCATGCTCGAAGTTCGCCGTGCCGCGGGCCAGGCAACGATCGGCTTAGGATGGATCATTATGTCAGCTCATGGCCGGGAGATCGTCGGACACGGGGGCCGCACTGCAGGCTTTTGCTCAGCAGTCGGATACAATCCTGAGCAGCGTATCGGGGTCGTTGTCCTGTCCAATGCTTCCACTCCGGGCGGTGTCGATGATATCTGCCTTCATATCCTGAACCCGAGTGCGCCGCTGGCCAATCCTGAGCCCCCAATGCAGCGCAGAGAGATTCATGTCGACCCTGCACTCTTCGATAACTACATCGGGCGATATCAAGTGGCACCCAACCTGGTCTTCGAAATCACCCGCGATGGCGACCGTCTATTTGCACAGGGTTTGGCGCAGCTTCCACACAGTCGGCCTGGCGAGTTGACCAGCCTGCCTAAGTTCGAACTGTTTGCCGAAGGCGAGAAGAATTTCTTCGCCAAGGTATCCGACTCACAGATCACCTTTGAAACGGCCACCGAGGGAACGGCCACCAGCCTGGTTCTGCGCAAGGGTGGACGCAACATGGCTTCGCCCCGATTGCTGTGATGCCTGCCACATTTGGGCTGAATATGCTGGTGGCGGATCGCGCCGAGTTAGCGACGGAAATCAGGAGTCGAGGAGAACGACGCATTGCAGGGCGGGCTTGTGGGCGATCATAAATAAAAAGATCGGCAGCAGGCGGCAACAGCGGAAGGCCCAGGCGCGGATGTGCGGAACGCGGGAAGACGCGTGCCGGTGAGAGATATCATGAGTGCCCGAAAAGACGCCGGCGATGGACGCGCTCACGCCATGTGGGCAGGTGTCGTCGCGCCTGTACTTTTTGTGTCGACATTCGTGATTGAGGGGCGACTTCGAGTCGGGTACGACTCCTGCGCCATGTATATCAGCGCGTTATCACTCGGGCCACGCGGTTGGGTGCAAATCCTGAATTTCGTGGTTTTTGGTTTGCTGCTCCTGACGTTTGCGCGCGGGGTCGCAACCGGAACACCGTCGCGAGTCGGCCCCGCTCTTCTGAAGATCATCGCATTGGGTAATCTGCTCTTGGGACCTTTTGTAATGTACCCGGTCGGCGCTTCCCGGGACCTGACGAGTATTCATGGGACGGTTCACCACTTCGTGGCAAGGATTGTGCTGGTGTTGATGCCGGTGAGCTGCTTTGCGTTTGTCCCCCGCTTTCATCAGGAGCCGAAGTGGCAATCCCTGGAATGGTGCACACTGGCTGCCGGCACGACGGTGGCCATCGCGGTCGCTATACTGGCCATCGCGACGATGGTGGCTTCAGCGCAGAACACGTTCGCCCCCTGGTTAGGCCTTATCCAGCGTGTGGCCGTCGTGCCCTATATGGCGTGGCTGTTCATCTTTGCGCTGACAATGCGCAGAACAACTGCGACGTCTGAGGAACTCCCGCTCCGCCGCAAGTGAAGTCGCCCCGATATCCCTAATCGGCAACTGGTTTTCTTGTCCGTTCGAATTCCAGCAGGTTGCGTTTTAGCTCCACGCCGTAGGCGTAGCCTGTTAGCGAACCGTCAGCCCCAATCACGCGGTGGCAGGGGACCACGAGCGCGATCGGATTCGTGGCGTTGGCACGACCAACCGCGCGGGCCGCGCCGGGACGGGCTACGCGGCGGGCGAGTTCGGCGTAGCTGATCGTCTCGCCAAACGGGATGCGGGTTAGTTCGGCCCAGACCAGTTTCTGAAACTCGGTACCGTGGGGCGAGAGCGGGAGATCGAAGGACGTCCGCTTGCCTGTAAAGTATTCGACGAGTTGCTGGGCGACTGCGTGATTGACCGGACTGCTGCCATTGCCGTTCTGAGTGGCTGGACCAAATTTCAGTTGGGTTATCGCGCCTGTTGCGTTGAAGGCCGCGTGGAGCGGGCCGAATGGAGTTTCAATCGTCATTCTTTTTGACCTCGTTATTTAAACTGGCCCAGACGTGGCAGGCAGCGAGACTGCGGAATGGCGCGAAGCGATCCATGGCCGTCTTTACACCGTTTTCGTCGGGACGGGCGCCCAGGGGTTCCGCAAGACCCCGCGCCAGACCTGCATCGCCTGCAGGAAGGCAATCGGCAAAACCGGCACCCCGGAGGAAGACGTACTGGACGGTCCAGGGTCCAACCCCGCGAATCGATCCGAGCAGACGGGCGGCGTGTCGGGCGGAAAGATCGCGGATCCGGTTTATGGGCAGATCGCCACTGACGACGGCTCGCGCGGCTGCCAGAAGATACTCTGCTTTCGAGGCAGAAAACTTCAGTTGCCGCAGGAGATTCGTATCGGCGGCTGCCACGGCTTCGGGCGAGGGGAAGGCGCGGAGGCCGGTCGGTGGGTGGAGTTGGCCGCACGCCTCCATGAGTCCTCGGCGGAGAGCGACGGCGGCCTGCAGACTGATCTGCTGGCCCATGATCGCCCAGCCCAGTGCTTCCCAAGGTTGGGGAGTGAGGGGAATTCTCAGTCCCCGTTGACTACGGAACAAGGTTCCGAGCGTCGCGTCCTTGCCAAATTGCCGCTCAAAAGACGCGGCGTCGGATTCGAGACCCAGCATGCGCAGGGCTGCGCGATGGGCTGCATATCCGGCGCCGGCGTCGGTGGAACAAACGGCCGTATCGCCCTGAAAAACAATTTCGACGGCGACCGCTCTGGCTTCAGCTTCGAAGCATTTGGTGAAACCATTGGAGTGGACGCGCTCGCTGACGGCGGCGGCATCCCGACCGAAGAAGGCAAGGATCTCGCGCGTCCGGTAGCATTCCGGGAGATGGATTTCAAACTGTGTGCGCTCGCCGAGAGCGGCATAGGCGGCTGGCGTCATACCGGTGCGTTCGGCGAATTGCTGGTGAAATGTTGAGGCGCTGCCATACCCGGACTGGAGCGCGGCATCAGCCGGTTTGGTGCCCGTTGCCAGCAAATGGCAGGCGGATTCGACCCTGACGCGGCGGAGAAACGCGCCAGTCGATTCATGGGCATGATCGCGAAAAAGATCGTTGAGAGCGGTTCGGCTCAAGCCGGATGTGCGTGCAAGGTCGCCGATACTGCGAAATTTGGCAGGCTCCTGGCGGGCGCGCGCGGCAGTCTGCTCGAAGAGGCTTTCGTGGAATTCTTCGCCCCGATAGAGCGAATCGGGGCGGCAGCGAAAACATGGGCGTAAGCCGCTGCGGCGCGCTTCATCGGGCGTGTGGAAGAAGCGAACGTTCTCCCGCTTGGGGCGTTTGGCGGGACAGGATGGCAGGCAATAGATGCCGGTGGTGAGGACGCCCGTGAGGAACTTGCCGTCGTCGGCGTGGTCACGCCGCAGGAAGCGGAGGTACAACGCGTCGTCGTTCCATCCTGGTGCCAGACGTGCCGTCATGACTTGATGGTAGACCCATCCGGGCGCCCTGTCTTCCGGTTTCGGCCGTTCAAATCACTTGATCTGCAGGTTAAGGACGGGGTTCGGCTTGGTGTCGAACGAACTGAGGATTTTCAGCGCGCTGTCGTGGCCGTTGAACTTCGCCCTGACCTCATAATCGACGTCTTTGTTCAAACCGGCGAAGTAATATTCGCCTTTATCTTTGGTGATGAAGGAGCGAACTTGCAGAGTTTTGGTGTTTTTCAGCTGGACAACGGCTCCGACGACGGGTTTGCCATCGGCATCAGTCACCACTCCGCTGATGGGACGCTCGACTTCCGCGCGCTGCTTTTCTTCCTTGGTAGGTGCGCCATCGTTCTGCCCTTTACTCAGAACAAATGCGGGCGGGCCGTTGCCTGTTTGGTCAGTCGCCTTAGGATCCGTGGTCTGGCCGTTAAGAAAAGCGGCACTTGTCAGAAGAGGGAGGAGTACTAAAAACTTGTTCG
>CAIKAS010000132.1 GCA_903825445.1 uncultured Acidobacteriia bacterium | reverse complement strand
CTGAAGGCCAATCAGATGACGCTCGCGCTCGAACCGCTCAATCGCTTCGAGACCTACTTCCTGAATACCGCCGCCGATGCCGCGCTGCTGTGCGATCAGATCGGGCATCCGAATATCGGCATCCTGTTCGATACGTTCCACGCCAATATCGAAGAGAAGGATATTGGCGAAGGCATCCGCACCGTAGCGAAACATCTTCGGCATGTACATACCTGCGAGAACGATCGGGGCATTCCCGGCAGCGGCCACGTCGAATGGGCCCGCGTATTTCAGGCGTTACGGGATGTTGGCTACGATGGCTGGCTGACGATTGAGAGCTTCGGCTTCAACATCGGCGACATCAGCGCGGCCGCGGCCATCTGGCGCGACATTGAGAAGACGCCGGAATCGATTGCCTTCGAGGGCATCCGGTTCCTCAGGGAAAATGTTCGGAGCCGTTGAAGCGGGCGGCACGAAGTTTGTTTGCGGCATCGGCACAAGCCCCGAAGATCTGCGAACTGTTCAGATTCCAACAGGTGAGCCAGGCATCACGATTCGATCGGTGATCGGGTACTTCCGTGACGCCAATGTCTCCGCAATCGGCATTGGATCGTTCGGGCCGATCTGTACAGATCGAAGTTCTTCGAATTGGGGCTTCATCACATCGACGCCGAAGCTGGCCTGGCGCAACACCGATCTGGCCCGACCGATTGGCAAGGCACTGGGCGTCCCGGTTGGATTCGACACCGACGTGAATGCCGCAGCCCTCGGCGAAGCGCGATGGGGTGCGGCACAAGGAGTCTCAGACTTCCTGTACCTCACGGTGGGGACGGGGATTGGCGGCGGAGCGGTGGCTGGAGGGCGCGTTGTACATGGAAAGTCGCACCCGGAGATGGGGCATATTCGCGTCCCGCACGATTGGAATACAGACCCTTTTGCAGGGTGTTGTCCTTATCACGGTGATTGCCTGGAGGGGCTGGCTTCAGGTCCGGCGATTGAAACGCGTTGGGGCAAACCGGCAGCGGAACTACCGCCGGATCATCCGGCGTGGGCGTTGGAGGCCCGCTACCTCGCGCTGGCAGTGAACAACTTCATCTGCACGCTCTCGTCAAAGCGGGTGATCCTGGGCGGTGGAGTCATGCACCAAACGCAATTGCTTCCGTTGATAAAAACGGAACTCGCTCGATTGACAAGCGGCTACCTGGAACTGCCGGACCTCGTGTCACCGCAGCTCGGGGACCGCGCCGGGGTTTGCGGAGCGCTCGTGCTCGCGGAACAGGCGCAGAACTAACTGGTCGCGTAACCCTGCACGTAGATCGTCTTGACGCCATTGACCGTCGTGGTAGTACCGGTCACGGTGATGACCTTGGCGAAGTTGTCGGCCGCCACTTTGCGGAACGTCGTTTTGCCGTCGCGGCGGGCATCGTGCTCTTCAGCCATCGCCATATAGAGTTGGCCGGTCTTTGTTAGGATGCCAATCGCTTCACCGGCGGCGATGCACTTGCTGCCGCATGGGGCGTGCGCCGCGCCGTGCTTGCCGAGTTGGAGATAGCAGGAGAGGTCTACGACTTCACCCGTGATGGTCGCCGGTTTGCCAGCCAGCGGCTTCTGCGCTACGCCGGCCGCCACAGTGGTAGCGGACCAGCCCCCGGCCGTGCCGATACTGGCAGTGGAAGCTGCCCAGCCACCGGTTGGCTCCATAGTGGGCTGCAGGAGTTCATCCTGCTGGGCGACGACGGCACCGACGGCGAATGCCGCCACGATCAGGGAAAGCGCGAATTTACGTGACATGAGATTATGGACCCTCGAAGAAGATTCTACCAGTTTCGGAGCGTCGACTTGTGCTATGTCAGCCCGAAACATTTTTAGGGTAAAATGTAACTGTGGATTTCTGCTTTCCGGCTGTGAGGATTTCGACTCTGCAACACCGTTGTAACCCAGTAGACATTGGCGCAGGAAGAAAGTTGGATATTCACAAGACTCTTCCACAGGGAACGCAGCTATGCTGAATTCCGTCCCCATGTCCCCGTCTGCCAGTTCGAGTGCTACGTCCGAGAAAGGCCTGCCCGCCAATATAGATGCCGAGAAGTTCATTCTCGGTTCACTGTTATTGGACGACGCCCGCTTCATCGAGATCGCCGGCATTCTGGTAGAAGACGACTTCGCGCTGGAGAAGCACCGCCGCATCTTCCGACGAATGTCGGAGTTGCATGAACGTGGCGAGAAGATCGACCGCGTCACCGTGGCCAACGAACTGCTGCGGCGCAACGAACTGGAATCGATCGACGGCCTGAGCTACCTGGTGTCGCTCGACGACGGCCTGCCCCGCATCGCCAATCTCGACAGCTACGTCCGCATCATCCGCGATAAGGCGACCCTGCGGCGCATCGCCATGGCCTCGCAGCACATGATGAACCGTGCTTTGCTGGCCGAGGAAGATCCGAACACGATCCTGGCTGGCGCGGAAGAGACGCTGCTGCGACTGGGCGAAACGCGGGGCGAAAAGGGCCTGATGAGCCCATTGCAGGTGATTCAGGCGTACGAAGGCGGCCTGAACGCATTCCTCGACCCCAGCAAGCGCATTAAGGGCATCAGCACCGGCTTCACGAAGCTGGATGAAATGACGAGCGGGCTGCACTCGGGCGAATTGTTTATTCTGGCCGCGCGGCCTTCGATGGGTAAGACAGCGCTGGCCCTCAATATGGCGTGGCATATCGCTTCAAGGCTGTTCCAGCCGGTAGCGATCTTCTCGCTCGAAATGTCGCAGGAGTCTTTGCTGACTCGTATGTTGTGCGCGGCGGCGCGGGTGGACAGCCAGCGGTTTCGCGCAGGGTATCTCAACGATCAGGAACGCCAGAAGCTCCGTGCGGCGGCGAATCAGATGGTAGAAGCGCCGCTGTTTATCGACGACACGGCGGGCGCCAACCTGATGGACATGCACGCAAAGCTGCGGAAGCTGAAGCAGCAACAGGGCAGCATCGGCCTGGTGGTGGTCGATTACCTGCAGCTGATGAGCATTCGTGGACGAACGGAGAATCGAAATCAGGAAGTCAGCCAGTTGTCGCGCGGGCTGAAGCTCATGTCGAAGGAACTGGATTGCCCGTTTTTGGTGCTCTCGCAGTTAAGTCGCGCAACGGAAACCCGGCAGGGCGACCATAAGCCCCAGCTGAGCGATTTGCGCGAATCAGGATCGATTGAGCAGGACGCCGATCTGGTGGGCTTCATTTTCCGGCCCGAAGTTTACCAGCGGGACAGAGAAGACCTGAAGGGGCTGGCAGAGTTGATTCTGGCCAAGCAGAGAAACGGACCAATCGGAAAGATCGATCTCGTGTTTCTGCACGCCCAGACGCGGTTTGAGAACCGGGCTGAAGATCTGGGCGATCTGCCTCCGGAAGGCTAGCGCCGGGAACTTCCGCACGGACATTGGCGTCATACTCTCCATGATCCGGAGATCCCGCCCACCGATTCTGCCGTGGTGTCTGGCCTTCATAGCTGCCACACTCGCCGGGCAAGTCTTCACATCGCAGGTGGACAACGCGCGCACGGGCGCGGTTACCAATGAGACAGTTCTCACGCCTGCCAACGTAAACTCCAAACAATTTGGAAAGCTGTTTTCGTTGAAGGTGGATGGCGGGGTCTACGCCCAGCCGCTTTATGCACCACACGTCGCAATTGCCGGGCGGGGATCGGTCAACGTACTGTTCGTCGCGACAGAGAATGACAGTGTCTACGCGTTCAATGCCGATACCGCCGGTCCACCGCTTTGGCACGCGAGTTTCGCGAAGCCGGGCAGCGGGATCTCAACGGTTTCAGCGCAGGATGCGATGTGTCCTTTCATTCAGCCTGGCATCGGGATTACGCCGACACCGGTAATCGATCCACAAACCGGCACTCTTTACGTGTTGGCCAGGACCAGCGAAGGAGGGGGAATATTCACGTCGCCCCACTACGCACAGAAGCTGCATGCACTGTCGATCACAACAGGACAGGAGAAACCCGGCAGCCCTGTCGAGATCGCGGCACCCGGTTTTGATGGTCTTCGTGAGTTGCCGCGCGCCGGCCTGCTGCTGGTCAATGGCCAGTTGATTTTGACGTGGGCGTCTTCATGCGATGTGAAACCCTATCACGGTTGGGTAATGACCTATGACGCACACACGCTGAAACAGACAGCGGTCTTCAACGCCTCACCCAATGCGGGGGAGGCCGGGATCTGGCAGGGCGATACCGGGCCAGCGGCGGACGAACAGGGAAACATCTACGCGGCAACGGGCAATGGCAGGTTTACAGCGGCCACTGGCGGTCGCGATTACGGCGACACCCTGCTGAAGCTTGGGGCAGAGCGCGGGAGTCTGGCAGTGCGGGATTACTTCACGCCATCCGACGAGCAGGTGATGAATGACCGGGACCTGGATTTCGGATCGGGCGGGCCAATTCTGCTGCCGGATCAGCAGGGCGCTCACCCGCATCTGGTGCTGATCGGCGGCAAGCGCGGTTATCTGTTCGTGCTGGACCGGGATCGGCTGGGACACCTGCAGACCACGGCCGCGAATCCAGTGCTGCAGGCCCTGCATTTCGACGGTGGCATCTACTCCGCTCCGGCCTGGTGGAACGGGCATCTCTACGTTGCGGCGAGCGACGACTATCTCGCCGACTTTCGTCCCGATCACGGGCACTTTCCAGACAAGCCGGCAGCAAGAACAACCCGGAAGTTTGGCAACCCGGGAGGGACGCCGGCGGTTTCGGCGAACGGAAACCGCAACGGCGTGGTTTGGCTGGTCGAGACGAAGTCCTGGAACGATTTCGACGACCGGACGGCCGTTTTGCGGGCGTTTGATGCAAGTAACGTTGCGCACGAACTCTATTCATCGGGAGAGAATGCTCCGCGGGACCGAATGGGTGCGGCGATGAGGTTCGCCATCCCGACGATCGCCAACGGGCATGTTTATGCAGGTGCGAGGGGCGAGGTCGATGTTTACGGTCTGCTCCAGTGAAAACGCGCGCCGTGTGAGGCCATAGGCGATCCTGTTAATTTGGACGCCTACGCCGCCTTTCGTTCCCGGGATTTCCGCCTTCTGCTGGCCAGCACCGCCTTCTCCAACCTCGGCCTGCAGATGCTGTTTGTTGCCGTCAGTTGGGATCTGTACAACCAGACACATTCCGCCCGCGTACTCGGCGCGGTAGGCTTCGTGCAGGTCGCGCCCTCATTCGCTTTCGCCATCCTCGCCGGTCATATTGCGGACCGGCACAACCGGCGCGCCATCATGCTCGTAGCGCAATGCCTCACCGTGGTCGCGTCTCTCGTACTGGCTCTTGGCGCACATGGCGTGGCATGGATTTACGCCTGTCTTTTCCTGATCGCGGTCACCCGCACGTTCCAGATGCCGATTCGGGGAGCAGTCCTGCCGGACATCGTGCCTCCGGATGCGCTTTCGAACGCCATCACGTGGAACGCCACGATGTTCGAATCGGCCAATGTGGGAGGGCCCGCGCTGGCGGGAATTCTGCTGGCTATCACCAGCAGCCGGACGGTCTACTCGGTGCAGGCAGGCTGCGCGGTGCTCGTGCTGGCATGCATGGCCGGCGTGAATTTTGCCCGCAAACATGACATTCAGACCGGGTCCGCGCTCGAAGGGCTGCACTTCATCCGCAATAACAAACTGATCCTCACGGCGGTTTCGCTCGATCTGTTCGCCTACCTCTTTGGCGGCGCTACGGCGCTGCTACCGATCTACGCGGTCGAGATTCTGCACGCCGGTCCTCGCGCCCTGGGATGGCTGCGGGCCGCGCCCTCAATCGGCGCCATCGCTATGGCCGTCACGATGGCACACTCGCCACGGATTCGGCGCGCAGGCAAGGCGATCCTGTGGAGCGTGGCGGGATTCGGACTCGCCACCATTGGCTTTGGTCTCTCGCGTTCCATCTGGCTCTCGTGCGCCATGCTGGCGCTCACTGGCGCATTCGACAACGTTAGCGTTGTGCTGCGGCAATCGGTATTGCAGACGAAGACACCCGACTATGTACGCGGCCGGGTCATGGCGGTGAACAGCATCTTTATTAACTGTTCCAATTCGCTGGGAGCAGTGGAATCGGGATGGACCGCAGCCTGGTTCGGACCGATTCTGAGCGTGGCGGGTGGAGGTGCGGCGGCAATTGCCGTGGTCGCTATTTGCGCGCTGCTCTCCCCAGCCCTGCGGCAGTGGGAACAGTAGGCGAAGCGAAACAAAGGCCACCGATCTAACTGACCGGTGGCCTTTGTTTCGTTTGCCGAGGTAAATAATCGAACTAGAATCCCGGCTTCGGGGCGGCTGCCGCGGCGGCGTTGG
>CAIKAS010000131.1 GCA_903825445.1 uncultured Acidobacteriia bacterium | reverse complement strand
GGTGTCGCCCAGCGAGCGCAGGCCCTCCACCGCCCACTTCCATTCATCGGCGGTTCTTCTGCGTCCAGGAAGATAGCCCACCGGGCTATACATGGGGCCGCAAAGGATCTTCGCGCCAGCCTCCGCTGAAGCGTTCAGGAGATCCTTCAGATGCTGGATCGCCTTCGCGCGCACGGCAGCATCATTGCTGATCGGGCTTAAGCCCGCCAGGAACGCGGATGCAACGGTGCATTCGAGGCCCGCAGCCTCCGTGTCTTTGCGGACCTGGGCCGGGTTAAAACCGTCGAGCCGGAACAGCGGGAACTCGATGCCGTCGAAGCCGTTCTCTTTAATAGAGGGCAGGACAGATCTCACCTGCTGGTCGTATTCGCCCGACCAGATCATTGTATTCGCGCCAAATTTCATAGTTATATTAGATATCAGCCAGACGCTTGTCGCTGTCGCCGAAGCGATCGAGTTGCACGCCCATGCGGTCCATGAGGGATAAATACAGACTGCACGCCCGGCGGTTATCGTCGCCTTTATCGAGGTAATCGAGAATGCGGCCGGTCTTCAGGCTGCCGCCGCCCTTGCCCGCCATGACGATGGGCATCTGATCCGCACCGTGCTTGTCGCCATCGTACAGGTTCGACATCAGCATCAGCATGGAGCTGTCGAGAATCGATTGCCCGCCTTCGTCGATGGCCTTCAAACGATCCAGCAGGTAGGTGAATTCCTTCATGTGGTACTGGTTGGTCTTCAGGTACATCGCTTCGAGGGCGGGCACGTGATTGTTGTGGGTGAGATCGAGATGGAGAGCCCCTGAAACGCCATCAAGGAACTTCATGTTCATCTGCGAAAGATCGTTGTTGAGCATCAGGGTGATGATGCGCGTCTTATCCATCTGGAACGCGAGCACGATCAGATCGAGCATGAGGCGCATGTGATCGGGCACCACCTGCGGGATCTCATCGGGCGGGCGCTGCATGTTGGGCTTATCGATGGTGGGACGCCAGCCTTCGAGCGTACCTTGCTTTGCGGAGCGATCGAGGCGGACTTCGATGTCGCGCACCGATTCCAGATACTCATTGAGCTTCACTTTATCGCCGCTGCTGATCTTCGGACGCAGGGCATTGGCCTCACCCATCAATTCATCGAGGATGCTGCGGTCGAGCCGGCGCTGGCTGCCATCGCTGACGAGTTGGTCGAAAGCGCGGGCAGGGTAGATTTCTTTCGTTGCCGGCTTGGTGGGCGACGCCCAGGAAATCGCCGAGCCGTACAGCATCGACATGCCGTCTTCGAGACGCAGTTCATTCGGCTCGATGCCGAGCGCCATGCTCGGGATCATGGTGTTGCGGCCGATCTTCTGCGACAGTACCTGATCGAATGTGGTGCCGACCTGGATGACGGTGGGATCCATGCTGACGGGCGCGCCGGAGAGCATGTTCGGGCAGCGGCCGAGGTGCGGACTGGTGTTGATGAACGCCGCGTGGTTGAAGAGACCCCTGATGAAGTTGAGATCTTCGCCATACCCGTTGAGAGGCGCGCCGGCTGGGCCGAATTCCATGGCCTTGCCCGTGCCTTTGGCCCACCAGTTGGGCGGCTGAACGCCGTTTGAAAAGTAGACGGTGGCGAAGCGTACGGGCGGCCTATTGGCCGCGGCAACTGCTGCCTTCGGCAGATCTTGACCTTTCAGGATGTTGAGCGACTCGAGCCAGGGCAGCGCCAGGGCGACGCCCGTGCCACGGAGAATTTGGCGGCGCGATGCACCACGATTGGTCTGAGACTGTTCGAAATCCCGTTGCCGACGTTCTTCGGTTTTCTTCACGGTGTACCTACTTTATCAGAGATTTTCGGTGTGATGCGTGCTGTGGCTGGTGCCACGGGTTTGGCTGCCTGGGTTGGCGCTGTTGATTCTTTGCCTGCCACGTTGCGGAATTGTGCGCTGGTCACGATGAGAGTCGCGAGATCGGCGATGGAGGCCTTGTCGCCCGATTTCACCATCTTGTCGATCAGCAACTGGTCGGAACCCTGCACCGTACGTCCCAGCGCGTAGCCGAGCAGTTTGTGAGACAGATTGAGTTGCACTTTGTCCTGCTGGGTGCGGAGGTAATCGAGCAGGCCTTTCGCGCCGGGAATGATCGACTTGTTCGCGAGTTCGCCGTTATCGTCGATTGGCTTGCCATCGGAGTAGGTCTCGCGCCAGCGTCCAGTGGAATCGTAATGTTCGAGCGGGAAGCCGAGAGGGTCGATGCGGGTGTGGCAGTTTGCGCAGGTCGCATTACGCTTGTGCGCCGCCATGCGTTCTTTCACAGAGAGCCCGCCGAACAGCTTGTCGTCGGAGGGAATTGTTCCGGCGTCGGGCGGCGGAGGCGGCGTGGGCGTTCCGAGGATGCGGCGCAATACCCAATCGCCGCGCTTCACGGGACTCGTACGGAGCGGTGCGGATGTTGTGGTGAGCATCGCGCCCAGACGAAGCACTCCGCCCCGGCTGAGTGAGTTGGCGTCATCGATCTTTTCCACTGGGCCCGTTGATTTGATCTCGCGTTTCAGACCGTAATACCTGGCGAGAGGCGCGTTGAGAAAGTCGTAATCGGCGTAGAGAATATCGCTCACGGGCCGGTTGTTGCGGACGATGTATTCAAAGAACGAAACGGCCTGATCGTACATGGATGATTTCACTTCGTCGGTGAATTCCGGGTACCGGCCGGTATCGACGCCCTTGTACTGATCGAAATGGTAGAAGCCGAGCCACTGGCCGAAGAATTCCGTTGACATGCGGCGTGCTTTCGGATCGGCCAGCATGCGCTTGACTTGCTTTTGGAGGCCGGCACTGGTAACCAGTTCACCGGCTGCGGCGGCGCGGCGAAGTTCATCGTCGGGGATGGACGACCAGAGGAAGTAGCTCAAGCGGCTGGCCATCTCATAGTTGGTGAGCGGGCGCGCGGTGCTGAGCTGCGAGGTTAGCTCTACCTTATACAAGAACTGCGGAGCGACGAGAATGCGGGCGATCACGGCGCGAATGGCGGCAACGTGATCGTGATCCGGGTCGGCTTCTTTTGTCTTGGTGTAGAAGGCGCGCAGGCTCTGCTTTTCCGCTTCTGTCAAAGGCCGCCGCCATGCGCGGCTGGCGAAACGAATGCAGTCCTCAATATGACGCGGCCGGGCCGCCGCCTGCGCGGCCATCATGCCTTCCCATGCCTGACGCAGCGGAACTACGTACGGGCGCATTTCAGCGGGCAGGGCAGCCATGGCGGCCGGATTCATGTCCGCCATCTTCTTGCCCTTCAGGTCATACTTGAACTTTTCGCCGAGCAGACGCAGGTAATTATCGTGATACGGGAACGAGGCGAAGACATCGTTCCATGCGTTATCGAGGCGCACGCGCATTTCGTCATTGAGGAGATGATTCCAGACGAAGCGGTCGTCACGAATGTATTTCACCCAGTTGATGTAGTCGTCGTGTTCGGGGACGTTATAGGTGGGGTCGAAGGGTTCCGGTGCGGGATCTTTGTCGGCTGGCGTCGGCTGGTCGTTCGAGTTCGGCGGCAGGATGGTGGCGTATTCCATGACGCCGTCTTTGAATGCCTTGTAGCCGGGCGCCTTCATGTCCCCGACTAACCCGCGAATGGGGATGCCACGCGGATCTTCGCGATCGGCAATGGTGATCCGGAAGACGTGATCGCGATTCGCGCCTAGTGTGGCGTCGAGTTGGATATCGAAACTGCTCATGCCGGCGGGGGTGGGGACTTCGAACGTGACCGAGCCTTCGGTGGAGAAATCGTCGGGGCCGATGGTGCTGCCGTCGATGCTCTTGCCGAAGTTGAGCTGTTTGGCGGTTTCGGGGCTGACGATGGAGCGGAGAGAAACACGGACTGGCGCAGGGCCACGACCGCGTCCACCACGTCCGGCGCCGCTGGCTGCGGCGGCGAAGGCACCACGTCCGCCTGAAGCTCCACGACCACCCGCGCCGCTGGCGGCATTAGCAACAACTGGAACTGCGGCGCCGGACGCGCCCGCTGCTCCACCGCGTCCGATGCCATTGTTGAAGGCGACTGTTGCGTTCTTCCAGATGATCGCGCCTTTGCCCTTTGCCGCCGGATTCACCGAGGCGACGTTGAGATAGATCTTCGTTGGTCCTGTGGCCACTGTTGCACCGCGTCCCGAGGATCCCGCCGCGCCAACTACTATGCCGCGATGATTGAACGTGAAGTGATGTTCCGCATCCGCTTTTAATGATTTGTCGTTGAAGATGAGCGGGCTTTCATCGCCCTGCCCGCCGAATGCCGCGTCGCCACGACCGAAGAACCAGCCAGCCCAGGTGGTTTCGAAATTCTGTAGTGCGTCGCACTCGACTCGCGCCTTTTCTTTGGATGCCTTGATGTCCGCAGTTGGCGCGGAAAGCTTGTGCCACTTGGCGGCTACTTCGGATGACGGATATCCCAGCGCCGGCCGGTTCACTACGTCGAGAATGTGCTGTGCAAAACGAACCTCAATGCCCTCGCGGTCGCAAATCGTTTTCAGCGTAGTTGTCGGCTCGCCGAGCGCGGCGCGGTGCGAGTATTCCCAGGTGGCGTAAAAAACCTTACCCCACTTTTCGAGCCCGTAGGCGTAGCCGCCTTCGCCGGAGACGGTTCGGAAACCGTACTTCGTATAGATGTCTTTCACGCGGGTGATGGCGGATAGTTCATAGCCGGTTTTGCCGGCGTCCGAGTAAAACTCAATCGGTCCTGCGCCGATTACGGCGTGATCGGCCACGAGTTTGGCGGCGCTGAGATAGTGTTCGAGGTTCACGTCCTGCATGAACTGGACGTCGCCGAAATTGGAAAAGCCTTCGCCGCCTACGGAGTCGCTGGAAGCGTCGATGCCGGTATCGAAGTTGTAGCCGGTGAGATCGAACATGGAGTAGGCGTATTCACCGCTGGTGAGGCGACGGACGGTGACGTGGCCGGGATCGCCATCATGTTGTTTCGCGAAGGCGTTGAGTTGCGCGCGAATCCAGGCGACGGCTGCGGCGCGCTCCTTATCTTCGGGCTGGGGCATGCCGGCCGGGGGCATGACGTGGTTTTCGAGAGCGGCGGCGATGCGGGTCCAATGCTGGTAGCCGTCGCCGATGGTGATTTGGTTGGTGGCGAGTTTTTCGACGCTGATGCCGGCCATGGGGCTGGAGGTGCCGTGGCAGGGGAAGCAGTATTGGGCGAACATCGGGGGCGGGGCGGAAGAGCCAACGGCGGGATGGGCTGGGCGCGTTGGGCTAGTGTTCGTACCTGTGCTGGCGCCGTGAATGTTGCTGCCGCTTCCGGCCATTAGAACGATGACGCAGAAGCCGATTGCCGCTGCGAGGCGGCGGTTCGTGGAAGTGGATGGTTGCCTGTACAAATGCTTTGCCTCTGGACCCGCAGGATGAATGGACGGACCTATTTTATGTTGGGCGCGGGTGAAAGTCCAGCGGGGGGTGTTGGCTGGGGTTTGCGGTGGGTTTGACGGGGCTGGGGGTGGCTTTGATGGGCCGCTTGGTGGGTTCACTGGGCCTCTGGGTGGGTTCATTATTTTGGCCTTTTGTTGATTCGAAAGGGGTTCTTGGCTTCCTTCCGCGCTATTTCAATATTTCCCAGAAAGCGGGGGCCAGAGAGGCTGGAGGAGAGGGTGGCGGAGATGGAGTTCGGGTTATGCATGTATCTGGCTTAAGCGTAGCGCGAGGGCGCGGAAACGGAGGGGTCAAATGGTGGGAAGTTTGATGGAAAGAGATGAGGGGAAAGGGCACTAAATATGTTTTGCAACGCTGTGACTCTGAAAAGGTCAAAGTCTTTGGCCGCAGATTAACGCAGATGGACGCGGATAAGTGGGGTGAACCCCTCGGGTGAGACACGGGGAATGAACTCACGAGGGTGTGCTGAATTCTGTGTAAACGGCTAATTCCGCCGAACCGGATTCACTGCCAGCTCAGGCTGCTGGCGAACCTTGACCGAGGGTAGCAACGGCCGGAGCGCCGAAGGCGCGCAGGCTCGTTGCTACCGGCCATCCC
>CAIKAS010000130.1 GCA_903825445.1 uncultured Acidobacteriia bacterium | reverse complement strand
CTCTTCCAGACAGTGCAAGCCCCATCAGGCATGAACACGTCGTGGTGATATTCACATCATCCTTCAGTGAATCTGAATCTGGCTTGCGTCGGAATCCGCTTAGGGCGTCGGCGTGGCGGAACGGTTCCAAATCTGGGCCCAACGTGGTCAGCAAAACTTCGGCTCTGTGCCGTAGATTTCGAAGGCGTTTCAAGTCGATCTCAGGCATTGCAGATCTCTCGCGCCTTCATCTGGGCCCCACGCCGAACCGGCACAACATCAAACGTTCCAAAGCCGGTACCTGCGAATTGGACGGAGACACCAGTGGATATCTCGAGCCTTTTCAAAAAGGCCTGTGCCGTAGGCGTGAGATCGCTGTATTCGTGCGCGCCAGAATTCGCATAATCGATTCTGTCCAAACCCATGACGGCCAAGCTTGTGGGGCGATTATATCTGCACGCATGGACAATTGAATCCATGTCGAATCGGGCAACTCTCCTCAAGCGCCTCGTCACGGACGTGTATTCGGGAAATACATTGGGAGCGCCCGAAATATCTCTTATCTCCTGCCAAGTACACTCATTGGCAAATGGGCCGCTCATTCCCCCGACTCTAATCGGAAACGTGCGAAGCACCATGACAATCTGGTCGATAAGCCGGGGTGAAAGACCCACCTCCATTGCGAAGCCCGCAGCAGTTGTGTCGCGTGACGTTACGAACGGATAGTCTTTGCCGTGTAACAGTGATAGTGCGAATCCTTGGGTACCTTCGATAACGACGTCTTTTCCCCCATCAAGGGCGTCGTTTAGGAGTTCAGAAACAGTTTCCACGCGACACCGACGCTTCAGAGCGTCAGAATCCTTCGCGAGCAAAGTGTGAGCCTTACGCGCCATTCGGCGCGCAAGCGCAGCGCCAGTCCCTGAACACGTACTCCCGATTTCTTTCAATTCGTGGCGTTCAGACTCGCGATCCTCCTCAGTCACGATCACCGCTCTGGGATCGACGATAATTTGGCTTGGATCGACATTGAGGAAATCCAGTTCCTGTAGAAGTACGGGTTCATCTATAACGCACCCTGCCGCCACGCAGAACGTTGCCCCTTGCGGCTCGGATGAACATGGCACCTGCCGAAGAATGACGTCTTGGCCGTTGACGGTGACCGTGTGGCCTGAATTTGGTCCGCCACAGCGTACTAGCCATGGAGAATTCATACGAGCGGATAAGAGAGCCGTGACCTTGCCTTTTCCTTCGGATCCGTACTGGCCCCCTATAACTACTGTTGCTGGCATAGTCTCCATGTTCGCAGATCGCTGAATTTCCGATCAAGTCCGCGCGGTGACTGACGGAACGCTGCAAGTCATTCATTGTGTCACCCGGAATGAACTCATGAGGAACACACAGATCGCCGGCCGCATCCGCTGCCACACGCTGCGCTTATGCAACATGGCGCTCGTGGCCGTGCCGCCGTATCCGCTGAAACAGCAGTTTCCCATTACATATCACTCCTGACTGCCGCGATCAACTGGGCGATCGCCGAAAAGATCGCAGTCATGGGCCAGTCGTGCGGCGGAGTGCAGGCGCTCAATATAGCGGACTTCCGATGCAACGGATGATCCTCACGCTTAGAAGAAGCCCAACGCACAGGGGCAACGCGATTTGGACCTTTCGCCTCGGACCGCGAGGGGCCGCGCTGGAACGGTTCCTACCGCGAAGTCAATACTTTTGGAACGCCGGAAACCGCGTCAGGCTTCTCGATATCCGCTTGGAAGAGTCGTGTGTATCATCCGAGCCACTGCGTCAGGCAGGCATTCCAGCTAGGCAGGGGGGTGCCCCATACTAGTCGTCGATCATGTAGAGAAACCCTCTCAGAATTGAGCCCAGCCGGGAGGAATCTGCAGGTCACTGATGTGGTTGAAGTCGGGAAGGCCATCGAATCCCCGATGACGGATATCTCTCGTCCGTGCAGACGCTCCGTCCGTGAAAGCAGGACCAGGTAATTGGCGTCGAAGGTGAACATGGGCGGAACCAGAAGCGGAGGGGGCTGATGGGACGAAATGGGCCAAGGCGCAATGGCAGCGATGGCAATGTTGGCGGCG
>CAIKAS010000129.1 GCA_903825445.1 uncultured Acidobacteriia bacterium | reverse complement strand
CGGTCTTGAAATCGACGTAAATTCGATGCTTCCCGGCGATGATTCGGGTTATGGATTCGACAATATCGGAGATGTTTTGTCGGTTTCCCCCGTTCTCCTGGAGAAGTACGTCGCTGCCGCGCGCACCATCAGCCGGTTAGCGGTAGGCGAGATGGACACTCCCGCTAGAGAAACCGAGTATGTTGTCCCTTACGGTACGAGCCAAACCGATCGTGTCAGTGACGATCAGCCGCTGAATTCACGCGCCGGCTACTCGGTCGTCTACAATTTTCCGCTCGATGCCGAGTACATCGTCCGGGTCACCATGAACGACGGTGGGGACCGTGGCGCGAAAATCGACACTCGGCTACCCCTGAAAGCGGGCAGGCAGGTGATCAGCGTTGCGACCGGAAGAACGTCCGCGCTTCCGGAAATTACCGCGCCTGCGGCCACTCGTGGAGGCGGCGGTGGTGGTGGCGCCGGGTTTGGCGGCCCGCCGCCCGCCTGGGATCTTCGCATCAACGATGCCCGGGTAAAGTTGTTCGATACTCCGGCACAGGGCGCCGGAAAGGGTGGGCAGGGAGTCAACCCCGGTGGCGGGGGAATTTTCAGCCTGTCGGTTTTAGGACCGTATAACCCAACCGGTCCTGGCGACACGCCGAGCCGCAGAAAACTTTTCGTATGCACTCCCGCCGCTCCTTCTCAGGACGAGCCTTGTGCCAGACGGATCCTGACCAATCTGGCGCTTCACGCTTATCGCCGGGCCGTAACCGATGCCGATGTTTCGCCGCTCATGGGCTTCTATCAGCAGGCGCGTCAGGATGGAAGTTTCGATCAGGGTATTGAGTTTGCCCTTCAGGCGGTTCTCTCTTCACCTGAGTTCCTTTTCCGCGAAGAGCAGAATCCGGCTGTCGCCAAACCGGATTCCATCTACCGCATCAGCGACTACGAACTGGCCTCACGGCTTTCGTACTTCCTGTGGAGCAGCATGCCGGATGACACTTTGCTCGATCTGGCTCGGCAAGGTCGGCTGCACGATCCTGCCGTATTGGATGAGCAGGTGAAGCGTATGCTCGGGGACACAAAATCGAAGGCGTTCGTCACCAATTTCGCCGGGCAGTGGCTCTATCTGAGGAACGTGGAGTCCGACAGGAAGGACGCCGATGTATTTCCGGACTACGACCAGGCGCTGCGGGACGGCTTCAAGACCGAAACGGAAATGCTGTTTGCGAGTATTGTGGACAACAACGGCAGTCTGCTCGATCTCTTGAGGGCGAACTATACCTTTCTCAACGAACGACTGGCTAAACACTACGGCATCCCTGGCGTTTATGGACCGGCTTTCCGCAAAGTTGCGCTGACCGACCGCAATCGATTTGGCTTGCTGGGGCAGGGTAGCCTGCTCACCGTGACGTCCTATCCGAACCGAACATCGGTGGTAGCGCGCGGGAAATGGATGCTCGAAAACCTGGTGGGCGCTCCACCCCCTCCTCCTCCACCCGATGTTCCCGCGCTGAAACCGCACGGGTCGGACGGACACCAGACCCTTCGGCAGGCGATGGAACAGCACCGCGCTGATCCGAATTGCGCCGTTTGCCACACACGAATGGACCCGCTCGGATTTTCGCTCGAGAACTATAACGCCATCGGTAAGTGGCGGGTTTTGGATGATACCGGTGCGGTCATCGATCCCAAAAGCGCTCTGCCCGACGGAACTATAGTCGACGGTCCCGAGGGCATGACGAATCTGCTGCTGACGAAATACAGGAACGATTTTGTGAATACGTTCACCGGGAAGCTGATGACGTATGCGCTGGGTCGGGGCCTCGAATCTTACGACGCGCCCGCCATTCGATCGATTACGAGGGCAACCGCGCCCAACGACTACCGCATTTCCTCGCTGATTGCGGGCGTTGTTCACAGTGCTGAGTTTCAAATGAGAAAAGTGGCCGCAGAATAACGGTTGCACGGACTAGAAAGAAAAGATCTAAAACGAAAGGATCTAAGAATGTTCATCACTAAAAAGACTCTTCCCCGTCGCACATTCCTCAGAGGGCTCGCTGGCGCGACCATCGCACTGCCCGTGCTGGATGCGATGTTTCCAGCCCTGATGACCGCCCTCGAAACCGCGGGGTCTAAGCCGCCCGTGCGCCTTGGCTTTGCTTACGTTCCCAACGGAATCATCAACCTGAACGGCGAATGGAAGCCGGCCACCACCGGCGCAGGATTTGAATTCGCTCCGACTATGAAGGGCCTCGAGCCCTACCGGGAGCATCTGCTGGTGCTGAGCGGCCTGACCCAAAATACCGGACGCGCTCTGGGCGATGGACCTGGCGATCACGCACGTGCAGGCGCCAGCTATCTGACTGGAGTGCATCCCAAAAAGACGGAAGGCGCCGATATTCATGCCGGTATTTCGGCCGATCAGATCGCCGCCAGGGAGTTTGGCAAGTACACCCAGATCGCGTCACTGGAGCTCGGGCTTGAGGCGGCTGGACTCATGGGCGGCTGCGATTCCGGCTATAGCTGTGCCTACAACAATACTCTTTCTTGGCGTACTCCGACCACCCCGCTGACGGTGGAGGTGGATCCCCGCGCGGTGTTTGAACGCCTGTTCGGTGACGGCCAGACCACGAGTCCGGAGGCCCGCCTTGCGCGCATGAAGCGGGACACCAGCATCCTCGATTTCATGAAGGAAGATGTTTCGCGGATGGGGACAAGGCTCGGTGCGCGCGACAAGAACAAGCTCTCCGAGTATCTGGACGCCATTCGCGATATCGAGCGGCGCATTCAGCTTGCGGAAACCCAGAATGCCAGCTTCAAGATGCCACACATGGAGAAGCCGACCAGCATTCCGGAAGATTTCGACGAGCACGCAAAGCTGATGATCGATCTGCAGGTGATTGCGTTCCAGGCCGATCTGACGCGCGTTTCCACCTTCATGTTCGGGCGTGAAGAGAGCAATCGCCCCTATAAAATCGTGGGCGTCGGGGACGGGCATCACTCGATAACCCACCACCAAAGCGACCCGGAAAAAATCGCCAAGGTAATCAAGATCAATGAGTATCACGTGAAAACGTTTGCGTATTACGTGGAGAAAATGAAGAATACGCCCGATGGCGACGGGAGCCTGCTCGATCATTCCATGCTGCTTTACGGAAGCAGCATCAACGACGGCATGAAGCATACGCATGACGATATTCCGACGGTGTTAATCGGCGCCGCCAACGGATCGCTCAAAGGTGGGAAGCACATTGCCTATAAGCCGGATACCCCAATGAACAATCTGCTGGTTTCGATGCTGGGGAAAGCCGGAGTGAATATCGAACATTTTGGCGATAGCACTCAACCTCTCACGGATATTTAGTCCGTTCTGAACGGCTCATATAGGCGTGTAAAAACCACGCCGGAAGTCCGGGATCAAACTTTAAGATAAAAACTATGGCTTTTCAGGTTGAGAATCTGTCCGAGGCGATCCGAGAGGTCAAGACGAAGTTGCGGCGTGAACTCCCGGCCTACGCAACCGTGTTTCAGGAAGTCGAGAGCGAGATGCGCCGCAAGGTGGCCCAAATCGTGAAAGAGCGCGAAGCCGGCGAAACCGTCATTCCCGTTCTCCATTACTTCGATATCGCGACCGGCACCGTTTCCCCTGAGATGATTTCGAAGATCAGAGATCGCGGTGCCTGCGTCATTCGCGAAACCTTCCCACCGGAACAAGCTCGCGCCTGGGACGACGAAATCGCGGAATACGTCAAGGGAAATCGCCTCAATGAAAAACTCGCGAATGCCGCCGAAGACAAATATTTCGGCACCTTGGCTGCGGCGAAACCACAGATCTACGGCATCTACTGGTCTCGTCCGCAAGTGCGGGCAAGGCAATCGGAGTCTCTCACTCAAGTTCGCGCGTTTCTCAACGGGCTCTGGCTCGCTGAGAGCGAAGGCCGTCGCCATTTCGATCCCGGTCAGGTACCGGCCTACGCCGACCGCATCCGCCGGCGTCCGCCAGGCTCCAGTTCGCTCGGGCTATCGCCGCACGTGGATGGTGGCTCGGTGGAACGATGGCTCGGGCCGAATTTCCGCAACGTCTACCGCCACGTCTTCTCCGGCGACTGGCAGAAATACAACGCGTTCGATGGCGCCTCGCGGCCGGACGCCGAGGAACTCCCGTCCCCCGCGGTCTGCTCCATGTTTCGAACCTTTCAAGGCTGGACGGCGTTGACCCGTCAAGGCAAGGGAGACGGCACCCTGCAACTGATCCCAATTGCCAACAGCATGGCCTACGTACTCCTGCGCGCTCTTCAGGACGATGTTCCCGAGACAGAATTGTGCGGCGCCAATCCAGGCCGCGCTCTCTCCGTTCAGCCCGAGTGGCACTCTCTGCTGCTGGAAGGCCTGGCGTCAATTCCTCTGATGCAGCCCGGCGACACCGTGTTCTGGCACCCCGACGTGGTTCACGCCGTCGAGAACGAACACCGGGGTGGTGGCTACAGCAATGTGATGTACATTGCCTCCACTGTGGGCTGTCACAAGAACAGCGCGTACCTCGAAAAACAGGCTCCAGCATTCCTGTCAGGGAAAACACCGCCCGATTTCGCCCCCGACGATTTTGAAGTGGATTTCCGCGGTCGCGCCACAGAGGCCGATCTCACGCCGCTCGGCCGGAGCCAACTGGGACTGCCTCTGCTGTAAATGGTGAACCGGGAATGAACAACCGCACGCACTCCAGCACCGCTAAAAAACGAAAGCTGAAAGCTGCGGTATTTGGCACAGGCTTCGTAGGCCGCATCCATGTCGAAGGGGTCCGCCGACTCGGCACCGTGGAAGTTGCCGCCATCGCAGCCTCCGATCCCGCGAAGGCCCGCCAGTTCGCCGATGAGGTCGGCGTGAGTCGCTCGTCCGGCGACTACCGCGAACTGCTTTCGGATCCCGCCATCGACGCCATCCACATCTGCACGCCCAACCATTTGCATTTCCCCATGGCAAAGGCGGCTATGGAAGCAGGCAAGCACGTTCTCTGCGAAAAGCCGCTGGCGCTCACCTCTGTCCAGGCCCAAAAACTGGTCCGACTCGCTCGCGAGCGCAACCTGGTCAATTGCACCTGCCACAATCTCCGCTACTACCCGCAGGTGCAGAACATGCGGTGCTTGTACGAAGCGGGCGAACTGGGCGAAATTCACAGCGTGCAGGGTACCTACTCGCAGGACTGGTTGCTTTACGATACCGATTACAACTGGCGCATTGAACGCCGGATGAATGGCGCTTCCCGGACGTTTGCCGACATCGGAACGCACTGGTGCGACATGGTGGAGCATGTAACCGGTCTCCGCATCACCTCGTTGTGCGCCGACCTGAATACATTCCACCAGACTCGCAGGAAGCCGAAAGGCTCCGTCGAGACCTTCGCGGGCTCAACACTACCGCCGGCCGAATACCACGCGATCCCAATCGATACCGAGGATTTTGGGGCGGTCCTGTTGCGCCTGGGAGATAAGGTGCGTGGCGCCATGACCGTCAGTCAGATCGCGACGGGCCGGAAGAACCGCCTGTTTGTCGAAATCTTCGGCACCAAGGGCTCCTTCGCCTGGGACGGGGAAAAGCCTGATGAACTCTGGATCGGCCGACGCGGTTCCATGAATTTACTGGCCGTCAAGGACCCCACGCTGATGAGCGACGAGGCCCGCATCTATGCCGACCTTCCCGCAGGCCTCAGCGAAGGTTATGACGACACGTTCAAGCAGTTATTCCGGGGCTTCTACCGAACGATAGCCGATCGCTCTGTTTCAGTGGTATTCCCGACCTTTGAGGACGGGTTGCGCCAACTGCGGATCGTCGAAGCCGTGCTCGAAAGCTCCGACTCGCGTAAATGGCTCGCAGTCAAATAAACACCGCGATTTGCCCAATTGAAGCAGGGGAAGACTGACTGGCACCTCTCGCTGTCGGTACTAATGCAGGTAGCATTTTCGGAGCTGCGCCTCAAAAAAATGCTTTTATCCGAGCACTATCCTGGAGTAAGCTGGACGATAATACACGTATGCGCCGAACGCCGACATCATCCTCAAAGGCTCCCCGAATGATCTCCTGCTGCGCCGTTGCGATGGTGACGGTATTCAGCTTGGCTCTGGCGCCTCAGGCACGTGCCGACTCGTTCGACTTTACCTTCAGCATCGGTCCCGATACGGGGTATGGCAGCGTCGATGCGGTGTCTCTGGGCGGCGGAGAGTACAATGCCACCGATGGTTCCCTCACGGTGACGGGTGGCAATGACATCGGCACGTACACGCTCCTGCCAGGAGGTCCTGGCGATACCTGCAGTCCCGACAGTTGCGAATTCGGCTATGACGATAACCTGTTTCCCGGCAGCACTCCCCCGATCGACGAGTTCGGATTGGTCTTCACGTCGGGCGATGTCCTGCTCACCATTACGGCGCCGAATGCCAACGATTATTATTTCTTGACATATTCTCCGGAGCAGGGTCTTTATCTGGAGAACGACACCAGCGGTAACGCCTACGTCAGCATTACTCCGGAACCCGGAAGCTCCACGCTCTTAGGCGCTGCTCTCGCCGGGCTGTGCGTGATTCGCCGCTGGAAGGTAGCCAAGAGTCGGTGGGGCATTTAGTGGCCTCTCGGTGCGCGTGGCCGGAGGCCCTCGGCTAACGCTCAGCTTGGTTCAATGAAGCATCCCCTCCAGTAGCGCCGTATCACTCTGAAGGTCGCGAAACATGTGTGTTTGTGGATAGCGCACAGTGAGGTTTGCCAGCGCGGCTTTCGCATCTTGCAATGCGGCGCGCGCCAGCGTCGTGGCGCCCATTTCCTGATCGAGTACAGCTAGTTCGATCAGGTTGTCCGCGTTCTCTCCGGCCAGATCCAGGGAGTCCGGATCCTGCGTCAGTGCCTGCGCGATGAGCTTGTGGGCACTCTCGGCTCCTTCGAGTGCCTTGCGCGGCTGATGCGCGCCGTTGAGAGCTCGGCTCAGGTGTGTCAGGTCGGCGGCCAGATCTTCCCTCGCCTGTAGATTCTGGCGGTCGCTGTCCATCATGGAGCGGTCGATGGCCACTGCCGCCCCGCAATGAAAAATCGCTTCGGCGGCGAAGCCGCTTCTAGTCAGCGCGGCGCAAAGATTTTCGTGCGCGGCCCCCAGCAGGCGTTCGCGGTCCGGGTACTGCGGCTGGTTGTGCGCCACCCACTCGTGCTCCGCCAGCGCCGCGCGGTGTTCGCCGGTCGCCCCGTGAAAATCGCCGCCGAGTTCCATCATGTAGCCGATGTAGGAATGCGAAATACCGACCGCGCGGTGGGCGCGCGCACTCAACGGATCGGCATCGAGGATCGCCTGCCGGGCTACCAGGCTGCGGCGTGCCAGAGCCAGCGCCTCCTCGTCGCGGCCCGTCATCCGATCAATGTCGGAGAGCGCTGTCAGTGCCGCACCGGCAAGAAACCGATTCTCGGTCGAGGGCGGGTGTCCGTCTGGCTGCTCATTTAGCCGCAGAATTTCCCGAAACGTCTCAGCCGCCCGTTCAAATTCCCGCAGTGCCGCGTAAGCCGCGCCGACCATCCACAAGCTGTCGGACAGGTCGATGCGCAGAGATGCGTCGCCCGGGTTCGCGGCCGCCAGCCGTCGCGAGATCGCAAGCACCTTCAGTCCGTAATCCAGCGCTGCGTGTGGAACCGCGCCGTTCTGATGCGGAAGCCTCGCTATGCCGTCCAGTTCGGCGATGCGGCGATATCCTTCAGCCACTTCGCGGAGAACTGGCGGATCCTGGGCGGCTCCGGCGGTGAGCTGATCCAGATATTCGGCGGAGCGGCGGACAATCAGGTCGTGGGCCGCCGTGGCGCCAGGCAGCGCGCGGACGGAATCGTCGATTTCAAAGAGAAACGAGTGCTCCAGATGGCTCAGCGCCGCTAACTCGCGCCGTTCCGCGAGGTGTTCCAGTCGGGCGCGATCGGCGTACCAAAGGCTGGCCACCACCCCTCCCACCAGTGTCACGACCAGCAACGCAGCCAAAGCCACAGGCACACGATGCCGGCCGATGAACTTCGCGGTCCGGTACCCGAACGATGTTGGACGCGCCTCCACCGGAAGCCCGCTGCGGTGTCGCTCGATGTCCGCGGCGAACTCGTGGACTGTCTGGTAGCGCCGCGCGGAATCCTTCTCAAGCGACTTGTGCAGAATGTTGTCAAGATCGCCCCGTAGCTCACCGCGCCTGCGCGAGCTCAAACCCGTTGCAGCGCTGGCCGGCGGAGGCTCGTATTCGCGGATCACGCGCGCCGGATCGGACGCGAAATCGCGCGCCCCCGAGTATGGTGAAACTCCCGTCAGCAGACGATAGAGCAGGACGCCGAGCGAATACACGTCGCTCGCCATTCCGACCGCGCCGCCCGCCGCCTGCTCGGGGCTGGCACTGGCCGGTGTCAGCATGCGGTCCGACGGCAGCGTCCTTTCGGCCTCGCCCTCGTCGCCGCTCAGCAAACGCGCGATGCCGAAATCCAGCAGCCGCGGTTCGCCCGCCTGCGTCACCAGAATATTGCCGGCCTTCAGGTCTCGGTGGATCACCAGGTTTTGATGGGCGAAGCTCACCGCCGAGCAGATCTTCAAAAACAGATCGAGCACAGGAGCCTTGGTCTTTTCGATGTACTGGTCGATCGGAAGTCCATCGACGTACTCCATCACAAGATATGGCCGGCCATCGTCCAGAATTCCCACATCCAGCAGCCGCGCAATGTAGGGATGGATGAGTCCGGCGAGGATCCGGCGTTCACGGCGGAAACGCTCGATCAGCCCTTCGCCGTGCCAGGCCGTAACCTTGATCGCCACTCGCGCTGGCAGCAGGTCGTCTACGCGGATACCCATGTAGACCGTTCCCATCCCACCTGTCCCCAGCACGCGTTCCACCCGATATGGGCCGATCTGCGCTGGAGCCGTTGCATTCACGGTACGGCGGATCGCCTCCGCCACGCCTCGATCAAGCCGGTCGGTGGTGTCGGAATGGCGGAGCAGGGTTTCTACTTCTTCCCGCAGCACGTAGTCGTCGCCGCACGTCTCATCGAGCAAAGAGGCGCGCTCCTCCGCGCCGGCCTCCAGCGCCATCCCGAGGACCTCCTTCAAGCGAGCCCACCGCTCTCGCTCGTCGATCATCTGCAAAGGATATCAGCGCGTGGCGCCGGGCGGGTGCCGATACGCGCTCCGCAGTCTCCTCCGCGCGAGGATCATGCCCGGGGCGGCGATCGCGAACAGGATCAGCGTCGGCGGCTCAGGCGAACTGGCAAAGTTATTGCCGCAGAGTTCGTTCTGACCATAGTCGGTTCCGCTTGCGGTACTCACGCAGGCTCCGGATGTGATGCCGCTGATATCCGCGTTCAGCGAACCGGAGTAGCTGAAGGAACTCGGACCTACGGCGTATTGACTGGTGGCGTCTCCACCGCCGTAAACGTATCCGTCAATTTCGAAGGTAGAGCCAACCGTGGTCGTGATCTGGAGGAGCTGAGTATTGTTTCCGACGCCGAATGTGACATCTTCGCTGCGCGCGCCGCTGGGGAGTGGAGTTACGCTGAACTCGCCCGACGCAAAGGCGTCGGAGGGGTCGCCCGGGAATTCGCTGGTGAAGGAAGCGCTTCCTGTAAACCCGAGGGCAAAGGTCAAATTAACAGACGTGCCGGATGCAAGCGTTGAGGAAGTGATCGTCAGATCGTCGGTGAACGACACAAGCGGTCCTCCCGCTACGTATTCAATCGAACGAGAACCACCACCGCTGTTGTCGTTGACCGGGATGGCGTAGCCGTTCCCGGACGCGCTGAGGGAGCCATAGAATGCGGAGACGGTGGCCGTGGCGAACCCGCCAACTGGCTGCCCCATGACAGTACATGTGTCGGACACAGTGACGGAGCTGGCGCCAGTGGGTCCCGAGGGCTGAAGATTACCCGAGTCGAACAAGTTATAACTCGGTTGGCCACAGGCCCCGACGTACCCATCCAGATAGTAGTCGTACGCAAGGCCAAAGGAATTGGCCGAAGCGGGACGAGCGGCCACCATCAGCACAACGAGCCCTCCGATATGCAAGATACGTTTCATAACCAGATCCTCCAAAATGTGTGCGAGCGCCCGACTGTGCAGAAAAATAGGCCAGTCTCCGCACTGCCTCATCCCCGTACGCAGGAAATTCCGGGAAAACGGCTCAATACTCGCTCGATTCGAAGGCTACCGCCTGAAAGGCGGTGGGTTTGACCCGGCGATGGGTACTAAAATAGAGCCGTCGCCGTGACTCCTCCCTCCGAACTCACCCAATTACTGATCCGATGGCGCGAGGGGGATAAAGCCGCGCTGGATGCCCTGTTCACAGTCCTGTACGGCGAGCTGCGTCGCGTTGCCGGCGGCATGCTCGACGACGAACGGCCCGATCATACCCTCCAGCCGACGGCCCTCGCCCACGAGGCTTACCTTCGGCTTGTCGATCAGCATTCCGCCGACTGCCGCGATCGCACCCATTTCCTGAGTGTGGCCGCGTCAATGATGCGCCGCATCCTCATCAATCACGCGAACGCGCAGAATGCCGCCAAGCGCCAGGCATTCAGTCAGGCGGTGTCGCTGGAGGAAGAACCGGCTGCCGCGCTGCATCCCGCATCGTTGGCCGTAGTGGACTTGCTCGCTCTCGACGAGTCGCTCGAAAATCTGACTCGGCTCGATCCGCAGCAGGGGAAGGTGGTGGAACTGCGCTACTTCGGCGGCTTGTCGATCGAGGAAGTGTCGGAAGTCATGGGCATCTCTCCCGCCACAGTCAAACGCGACTGGCAGACTGCCCGCCTCTGGCTGATGCAACAGCTAAGCACGCGGGAGTGATCCCGCTCCACTGCCAAATGATCGGCCACGTGGAACTGAAGCCGACCGACAATTAGGTTCCTCGCCGGTCAGCGTCGCGATTGGCGATGAGCTCCACCGCCCAGGCCACCCAGATCGATAACCACCGCAATCAGCAGCCAGAGCAGGTTGATTCCCGCAGTCGGCATATGGTTATTGAGTTCATATGCGTAGACAAGCGTGGTGAGCGGGAGGAAGAAGAAGCCGATCAAGGGCAGCGCCAGTTGATCGTGAAACGCCCGCTGCAGATAGGTGGAGAAGAACCACATCAGTGCCAGCGTTACGCGGGGAAACAACAGGACGACGAACAGGAGTAAGCAAGGCACAGAAAACCTCTCGCCGGAAAACAAAATGGCCCGGCACTGCGATCATAACAGGATTTCGCAGCCGTTCCGGTTCAACGCGACTTTAAATCTTCGGGAAATACACCGCGCCCAGCCGGAGGAGGGAACATGCCCTTCAATAATTCCAGGCGCTTGCGCAGGCAGCGGCTCGGAAGCTGGCGCG
>CAIKAS010000128.1 GCA_903825445.1 uncultured Acidobacteriia bacterium | reverse complement strand
GCGATTTCCCGGCGCAGCCCGAGATTTTCGGTGCGCAGATACGGCAACAGCTTCGCCGAAACGTCGGGGTTCCCGATACAGCGCAAGGCAATCGCCGCCGCTTGCGCGGTGACGGCATCCGTCGAGGCCAAGTGCGGCAAAATCGCTTCCGCAACGCGAGTCCCCATGCCCGATTGATCCTCGCCCCGAACGGCGCGTGCAGGACGAGCTGCATTCCGCCACCCTCATCGAAGAACCGCTCGGCGACGATTGTGTTCTGTGTTGGCAATGTCCCCAGCGACGCTACTCCCGCACCTACATAGGCGATCGCCTGACGCGCCGACGAATCGTCCAGCGCGCATTCGCCGGTGAGAAAAGCCGCAGCCTCGCCCGAAGCGGAGAGTTCGTGAATCTTCTCCCGTGTCTCCGATACAGCGCGCGAGAGCTCGGCAGATCGCGCTGGAGCCTCACCGCGCCAGAAAGGCACGGAGGGAGCCGCCCCTTTAGCATCTTCCACAAATATCCGCCCTGACGCCACGCGTTTAATCCGCCACGAATGCGTGCCTAACAGAAACACGTCGCCCGCCTGGCTCTCCACGGCGAAGTCTTCGTCAATCGTGCCGACATTGCGCCCATCGGGTTCGGCAGTGACCGCGTAGTTCGCGCTATCCGGAATTGCCCCACCCGAGGTGATCGCTGCGAGACGAGCCCCGCGCCTTCCCCGCACATTTCCGTTCACGCGGTCTAAATGCAGAAACGCCCCGCTACGTCCCCGCGACGTTGCAATGCCTTCCGCGAGCATTTCCAGGATTTGATCGAAATCACTGCGGGGCAAATTGCGATAGGGCCACGCGCTGCGAATGCGCTCAAAAAGCGCGTCGATGTTCCACGTTTCGCACGCTGCTGCCGCCACAATCTGCTGCGACAGAATATCCAGCGCATTCTCCGGAATGTGCAACCGTTCCAGTTCGCCCTGCCGAATGGCCCGAATCAGGGCCGCGCATTCGATCAGTTCATCCCGCGTGGTGGCTATGATTCGTGCCTTCGGCGTCGCGCGAACCCAATGGCCTGCGCGTCCAAACCGCTGCAGGCCGACGGCGATCGAGCGCGTCGACCCAATCTGCACTACCAGATCGACCGAGCCAATATCGATTCCCAATTCGAGGGATGCCGTGGCCACCACGGCACGCAGTTCGCCATTCTTGAGCCGGGTCTCCGCTCTAAGGCGTGCCTGGCGCGAAAGACTTCCATGGTGCGAAACGACCGCATCCGCTCCCAGCCGTTCGGTGAGCGCGTGGGCTATTCGCTCGGAAAGCCGGCGTGTATTCACGAAAACCAGCGTCGTCCGATGCGCCCGGATGTGCTCCGCGATGCGGTCGTAAAGTTCCGCCCACATCTCATGCGTGGCAATAGGACCCAACTCATCGCGCGGAATCATCACGGCGAGATCCATGTCGCGCCGGTGTCCCGTGTTCACAATAACAGTACGCGGACCAATATAGTTCGCGACTTCTTCAATGGGCTTTACAGTGGCGGAAAGCCCGATGCGCTGCGGTCTTCGCCCGTCCTGATGAGCCTCTGTCAACGCGTCCAGCCGTGCCAGCGTCAACGCCAGATGCGATCCGCGCTTATCGTCCGCCATCGCATGGATTTCGTCGATAATCAACGTCCGAGCGGTCTGGAGCATGGTGCGCGACTTCTCGGCCGTCATCAAGATGTAAAGAGATTCCGGCGTCGTCACCAGAATGTGTGGAGGCTTCCGACCCATCTGGAGCCGTTCCTGAATCGGCGTATCGCCGGTGCGCACTGCAGTTCGGATAGACGCCAGCGCAACACCGCGCTTCTCGGCTAATTCCCGAATCTGCCCCAGCGGAATCTCCAGGTTCTTGCGGACGTCGTTGCTCAGCGCTTTCAGAGGCGAAACGTAAACAACCTGCGTCTCATCTGAAAGCGAACCCGCCCGTGCTTCCAGAACAAGCTGATTGAGACAAATCAGAAACGCCGCCAGCGTCTTGCCCGAGCCCGTGGGCGCGGAAATCAGAACATCGTGGCCAGCCAGAATCGCAGGCCAGCCCTGCACCTGCGGTTCCGTAGGAGCGCCAAACTGCTCCTCAAACCATTCGCGAATGAGCGGATCGAAATCTGACAGCATAATTTCATCCCAATATTTGGGCAGACCGACAGGCTGCCATCTTCCCGACTAAGCCCGAAGCGCCTGGTCCAGATCCGCGATGATATCCTCCACCGCTTCGATCCCCACCGACAACCGAACCAGATTATCGTGAATCCCCAGCCTTGCACGATGTTTCGGCGCAATATCGCGGTGCGATGCCATCGCCGGATACAACATCATCGTATGAACGTCGCCGAGCGAGGTCGCCGGAACGATCATTTTCAACGCATTCATCATGCGAAAAATGCGATCCCGGTCCGCGCCCTTCACCTCAAAGCTCACAATCCCGCCATAGAGCCCTTCGGCAAACAACCGACCGATATTCTCCGCATCCGGGTGCTTCGGATCCGATGGAAAATAGACGCGCTCCACTGCCGGATGCGCCACCAGCCACTCCGCGACCTTCCGGGCATTGGCGCACTGCCGCTCCATGCGCAGCGGAAACGTCTTGATCCCGCGCATCGATAGATAGCACTCAAACGGGCCGAGCGTGAAACCGACTGTCCGGGAGAGCGCCCGCAACTGCGCCAAATTAGCCTCGTCAGACACCACAATGCCGCCCATCGTGTCGCCATGGCCCGAGAGATATTTAGTCAGGCTGTGCACCACGAACGACGCCCCGGACTCAAACGGTCGAATAATCATGGGGGTTGCGAAAGTATTGTCCACGATCAGCGGAACATCCGCCGCTTTCGCCAGCGCGCCAATCCGATCCAGCGCAGGCACGCGCACAAGAGGATTGCAGATTGTCTCCATGACAATCGCCCCCGGCTTGTGCTTCTCAATAGCCGCTGCCACCGCCGCATCGTCGCAGAAATCGACGTAGATCACATCCACGCCCGCGGGTTCGAAAACCTTCGCCAGCATGCCCAGTGTGGCCCCGTAAAGCAAACTCGCCGCCACAATGGTACGGCGACGATCGATCAGCGCCGTACTGATCGCCATGTGCAGTGCGGCCATCCCTGTAGCGCAGGCCAGCGCACCCGCGCCACCTTCGAGCGACGTCACCAGTTCTTCCAGTGCATCGCTGGTCGGGTTGCCATAACGACCGTAGCTCTGCCCCGGCATCTCATTGCCGAAGACCCGGTCCAGATCGTTCATGTCGTTGTAGAAATAGCTCGCTGCCAGGTGAATCGGGATCGTGACCGGCACCCATGCGGGCTGTGTCGCGTCTGGCCGCTTTCTGTCGCCAACGTGTACCGCGCGCGAGTGCTGGCTTACTTTCTTTTCCATCTCACTCCATCCTTCGTGTCTTCGATGATGACGCCGGCTTCCAGCAACTCAGCGCGAATCTCGTCGGATCGTGCGAAGTTCCGGGACTTTTTCGCGGCAGTACGTTCGGCGATCAGCGTCTCGATGTCCGCTTCCGACATTCCTCCGGTAGCAGCGGTCGGCGTGAGCACTTCAAAAACCGCATCGAACTGAGCGAGAAGCGCATTCGCTCCTGCCCGGTTTTCGGCCAGAAACTCGTTGGCATCCATCGCCGTGTTGGCTTCACGCAGGTATTCGAACACAAATGCGAGCGCTTCGGCCGTATTCAGGTCGTCGTCCATGGCGGCCCGGAATCCCGCCAGCGCCCGTTTGGCATGCTCGTCGATCCTGGCATTCACCCCATCCGCCAGTTTCGCGCTGTCCAGACGAAATTTGAAATTCCGCAGCCGCTCGATCGCCGTTTTTGCCGAAGCCAGCCCGTCGAAAGTAAAATTCAGCGCCTTGCGATACGGCACCGAGGCCAGGAGATACCGCACGGCCTCCGGCGCGTACCCCTTGGCAAAAATGTCACGCAGGGTGAAGTAATTCCCCAGCGATTTCGACATCTTCTGGCCTTCCACCAGCAGAAACTCGGAATGCACCCAGAAACGCGCGAACGGTTTGCCGGTCAGCGCCTCGGCCTGTGCGATCTCATTTTCGTGGTGCGGAAAAATAAGATCCACGCCGCCGGCATGCAGATCCAGTGTCGCCCCCAGGTACTGAATCGCCATCACGGAGCACTCGATATGCCAGCCAGGGCGCCCGTGACCGGCCTCCGTATCCCACGCCGGCTCACCCGGCTTGGCCGCTTTCCAGAGCGCAAAATCGCGCGCATCGGCCTTGTCGTAGTTATCTACATCGACCCGCGCACCTGCCACCATACCGCTGAAATCGTTATGCGAAAGCTTCCCGTAATCTTTGAATTTCGAAATCCGAAAATAGACCGACCCATCGCTGCGATACGTGTAGCCACCCTCCTCCAGTTTGTGGATCGCCTCGGCCATTTCCTTGATGTGCTCAGTGGCCCGCACGAGGTGTTCGGGACGCTCCAGGCGCAGTGCCGCGCAATCATCCAGGAAGGCTTTCGTGTAGATCGCCGTGTATTCATCAAGCGTCTTGTTCTGAGCGACGGCGTTACGGATGATCTTATCGTCCACGTCGGTAATGTTCATGACGTGATCGAGGACGAAGCCGGAAGCCCGCAGCCAGCGCCGCAGAATGTCGAAAAAGATAAAAGTGCGGAAATTGCCGATGTGGGCGAAGTCGTAGACCGTAGGTCCGCAGGTGTACATCCGGACGGTATTGTCTGAGAGAGGTGCGAATGGTTGCACCTCCTGGGTCAACGTATTGTAGAGACGCAGGGCCATAGGAGTGAGAAGCCTGTAGGGAAACTTTTATGGTAGCAACGGCGAACGGAATACTCAGCGGGAATCTATTTCAGCACGTCGGAACGACAGGAATTCTGTGGTCCCGACTTACGCATCTCGATAGCAGCGCGAATCAGAAAGAGGACTCCCGCCAGGAATTCGGCGCTATAAATCCATGGGCTGTCCGCGCTCGCACCGTGGCCGGATACCGCAAAGCCATGCAGATAGAAGTACCGGAGCGCCGGGAGCAGGAAGCATACTCCGGCGATCGCCATGAGTATGTTTTTTCGGGTACTGTTTCTGGCCATTTTGACTGAATACGTTCTAATTGCGATTGAACAACGTAGTGATGAACCGCTCCTGCATACCCTCAGGATTTCGCCGAATACTCCGGAACATCATAATGCCGCTAAGCAGAAACAGTACTCCAATCACCACGTCGAAGACGGCGTCCGAATTCCCCGAAATTACACTATGATAGTTGATACGCAGGAATCTGGGAGCATAACTATCACGGACAGGTTTCAACAACGACACT
>CAIKAS010000127.1 GCA_903825445.1 uncultured Acidobacteriia bacterium | reverse complement strand
GGCCTTTAGGTTGATCGGTTTCTACGTCCTTGCGGACGCCGCAGCTACTTCTTCTTCTTGGCGGCGGCTTTCTTCTTCGGTGCAGCTTTCTTCTTGGTTGCCATTTAATGATTCTCCTAAATCGAAATTTGCGATCTCGATTAAAAATCGCAGCGTGATTTATATATAGAGTTACTGGAGAAAAAAGTCAAGCAAAAAATTGCGATGCGGGCCATCATCGACCAGTCGCTCCTGGACACATCGGGTCTCAATCGTCGTCGATCACCTCATCCGAAAGCAGTCGCGCAACGTATTCATGAGTGTGAAGTTGAATTTCGCACCCGCGATGAAATGCCTTTCGGCATCGATCAACATTGCCTCCGCGCAGCATTGTTACCACTTCACGGCGCAATTGCGCTATCCTCATCGAAGCGGATTCTGTTCTGTAAAAACTGATCGCATGACGATTCCCGGCCTCATCCTCGCTCTTGAACTCAGCGGACAGCACGACGAAGATCTTGCGCGCCGTCTGCAACGCCGCGACCCCGACGCGATGAAAGATCTCTACGATCGCTTCGGCCGATTGGCGTATTCGGTGGTTCTTGCGATTGTTCGCGATTCGGCTACCGCCGAAGATCTGGTTCAGGAAACTTTCCTCCGCGTGTGGAATCGCATTCAGGCATTTGAGCCGGGCCGGGGCGCGTTGGGACCCTGGCTGCTGGCGATTGCCCGCAATCGTGCCATCGATCACGTTCGATCTTCTGCCTCGCGCATGGATCGCAATGCTTTCGAGCTCGACGTGCGGGAGCACCCTTCACTGTTCGTCGATATGGCGCGGGAAGTGGAGAACACGGATCACGCGCGAATCATACGCGCGGCGATTACAAAGCTTAATGCAAATCAGCAGAAGGTTATTGAACTGGCGTATTACGAGGGGCTGTCGCAAACCGAAATGGCGACGCGCCTCGGTCAACCACTCGGCACTATCAAGACCTGGGTGCGAGCGGCGCTGACCATACTGCGCGAGGAACTCGGACAGGCGGTGGCTGCATGATGTCGTGTGAAGAACTGCGGGGAGAATACGGGGTCTGGGCACTCGGCATCGCGGAGGAGCCGGCGCGATCTGAGATTGCGGCCCACCTGGCACGCGAGTGTCCTGACTGTGTCGCAGGAGTCCGCAGCGCCATGGCGACGGCTGCCGCAATGTCGGGTGCGGTCAAAGAGACGGACCCACCCAAGCGACTGCGGCGCCGAATTACCGCGATGGTTGAGCCGGAGTCCAGGCGTATCTTCGTATTCCTCCCGTGGGCCGTGTCGGCGCTGCTGGCAGTCGCGCTCTTATCCGTCGCTGTCACCGCACGCAGGGAACCCGGCAGTCCGACTACACAGAGCGGCGATACGACAAAACTCGCCGAGGCACTTAGTATTTTGAACGATCCCGTGGCTAAAGACGTTACCTTCGGTGATCCGACGGCGCGCGGGCGCGTTTTCGTCAGTCCAAGAGGCGTAGTGCTGATCGCTGCTCACTTGCCGAAGCTCGACGCCAATCGAACATTCGAACTGTGGTTGCTGCCCACGACCGGCAATCCAGTGCCGGCGGGAACATTCCATGGTGAGCCGATTCCCAGTGCGTCGAATGATGCCGGTGTCGTTTACGTCTATCAAGGTCAGACCACAAATACCGCGGCGGTCGCAGTCACGGTCGAGCCTGAAGGTGGATCGCCACAGCCCACAACTACGCCATTCATCGTCAGCAAGTTATAAAGGATCGCTGCATCCTGGTGATCGATGTGCCACGATAGTTTCGTGGACCCAATCGATATCAGAGAAAAAGGCGGCATGCGTGGTGGTGAGCAACAAACCTCCGATCGCCGCCTCTTTATGCAGTTCCTTGCGTTCGGCGGATCTGGCATGGCCGGCGGTGATACGCCCGCGCTCAAAGCCTCGCTGGATAAGTCCGGCCTGAACGGCGTCTTATACGAAGATGCGAATGACCCGAACGGTGTTGGCCTGCTCACCTGGAGCGAAGATCCCGAGTTCTTTGTCTCAAAGGTTCGCCCGCTCTTCTCCCGCGGCTTTCGTGATACCGGCGCTTTCTCCGGCCTCACGCTCAAACCCGAATTTACAATGATGGGCCGCACGTATTCACTGGGCTACGAGCCGAATCTGGAAGAGTGGCTTTTGAACCGATCGCCGAAAGCGGTGACTGATCCCGCATGGCTCTGGCACGTTTGGTATCCGCTGCGGCGCAAGGGTGAATTCAACGCGTTGCCGGCCGATGAGCAGATGTCGATCCTCCGCGAACACGGCAAGATCGGGCACAGTTTTGGAGAAGCGGGTCTCGCGATGGACGTCCGGCTTGCGTGCTTCGGCATGGACAAGAACGACAACGATTTCGTAATCGGCCTGATCGGCAAGGAACTCTTTCCGCTCTCGGCATGCGTGCAGGCCATGCGCAAAACACGGCAGACGTCGAGCCTGATGGAACACATGGGGCCGTTCTTTATTGGCAAGGCCGTATGGCAACGTAACCAGCCATAGGTTTAGTTCGACCATCGAACTCCGCTTCGTTATAGAATGGGCGAGACGCGCTCTTCAGCAGCGCCGTCAGCAAAGGAATAACCATGCGGAGAACAGCTTTTCAATTGCTTCTGGCGGGAGCTACCGTGCTCGCCGTCATTGCGGTCACGGCATTGGCGCAGAACCCGAATCCGGGCGCGCCTGGCGGTCGTGGCGGATCGGGCGGCCGTGGCGGTTCCGGCAGAGGCGGACGCGGTGGCTCGGGGCGCGGCCCGGCCGTGAATAACGACCTCGGTTACACAGATACGCCCTTGGTTCCTGGACAGCAATGGCATGTGCATGATCCGGCGCGTCCACATCCACCGGTCGTAACGCCTGGAGAGAACCTCGGCGATGCGCCGTCCGACGCCATCATTCTGTTTGACGGTAAAGATCTCTCACACTGGCAACCTGCAACGCAGGTGATGCCGACCGGTCCAGTGATCCGCGAGGGTCCCCCAGGCTGGAAGGTGGAAAACGGCTATATGGAAGTCGTGCTCGGCTCGGGTGACATCGCGACCAGAGAAAAGTTCGGCGACGTGCAACTCCACGTTGTCTTTGCGGAACCGGCCGAAATCCGCGGCAACAGCCAGAATCGCGGCAATAGCGGCATCTTCATGCAGGGACGCTATGAGACTCAGGTACTGGATGGATGGAACAATCCGACCTATGCCGATGGCCAGATCGGGGCGATCTACGGGCAATGGCCACCACTGGCAAACCCTGCGAAGAAGCCGGGCGAGTGGCAGACTTACGACATCATCTTTGAAGCGCCGAAGATGAACGGCGACCAGGTGATCAAGCCCGCTTACGTGACTGTCCTGCTGAACGGCGTGCTGATGCACGTTCATAAAGAGCTGCTGGGACCGACCGTGCACCGTCAGGCTGCAAAATACTTTCCGCAGCCTGATGAGGACGTACTGCTGCTGCAGAATCACAATACGCTGGTGCGCTACAAATACATCTGGGCACGCAAGCTTGGCGCGTACGACACGCCAGAGAAGAAGTAATTCGTGGAACCAGAATGCCCGGGTGACCGCAAATCGCCCGGGCATTTTCTTTTTGCGCGCTGTTATAGAATAAGCGGGACGCGCCATCGCGATGCGAAAGAATTCTCACGTACGGTCAATCCTGTGTGTCGCCATCGCGCTCGCGATCTTCACAATGGCCGCTGCGGCACAAAGCTCAGCTACACGCGCGGCCGGCGCCTCGGGTAAAGGCGGCGGCAGCGCTACGCTCGGCTATACGGACACACCACTTGTTCCGGGCCAAAGGTGGCATGTTCACGATCCTGCGCGTCCGTATCCCCCGAAAGTCGCACCGGGCGTTAGCCGCAACGATTCGCCTTCAGATGCCATCATCCTTTTTGACGGTAAGGACCTCGCGCATTGGCTGCCTGCCACGCAGACCATGCCGACCGGCGTTACCATCAGGTCTGGCTCACCGGCGTGGAAACTCGGGAGCGGCTACATGGAAATCGTACCGGGCACTGGCGATCTTGCAACGAAAGAGAAGTTTGGCGACGTTCAGCTTCACGCCGAATTCGCGCTGCCGACTACGCCCGGTGTCAGCCGCGTGGATCGAGGCAACAGCGGGATCTTCTTGCAGGGACGCTATGAAGTTCAGATTTTCGACGAGTGGGAAAACCCCATCTATGCGGATGGTCAGATTGGCGCCATCTACGGCCAGTGGCCACCGCTGGTGAATGCCGGACTCAAGCCGGGAGAGTGGCAGTCTTACGACATCGTCTTTGATGCTCCACGCATGGATGGCGACAGGGTTTTGAAACCTGCCTGGATCACGGTTATCCTGAATGGCGTCATCGTCCAGAACCATACAGAACTGCTGGGGCCAACGGTTTATCGCGCAGCCGCCAAATACATTGCGCAGCCGGCGGAAGACGCCATTGTTTTGCAGAATCACAATTCGCCTGTGCGCTTTCGCAATATATGGGCGCGCAGGCTGAGCAGTAACGATTTGCCGGAAAAGAAATAAGGAGTGGATTGAACGATGTGTAAATCAAAACCTGCGCTGTGGATCGCGCTCCTGTCGCTGCTGGGCACAAGCTCTGCCTTCGCACAGGCCAAGGCCAAAGCGCAAAATGTGCCGGAGATCCCGTACAAGTCCGTCCCCAACTTCCTGAAGCTTCCAGTTGGCCTTTACCTTGGTGAAGCAATGGGCGTGGCGACTAATTCCAAGGGCCATGTCTTCGTCTACACGCGCAGCGCCAATACGCGCCTGTTTGAATTCGATCCGACCGGCGTTTATCTGCGCGAAATCGGTTCCGGAAACTACGGTTTCGAATTTGCACACTCGGTTCGCGTCGATAAAGACGACAATATCTGGGTGGTGGACGAAGGAAGCAACACGGTAATCAAGTTCAATTCGGCGGGTCGGGTCCTGATGGTGCTTGGCCACAGGCCCGAAGTTGTAGCCGGTGCCGTCGCCACCAACTTGCCGACACCGCCCGCCGAAAAATACACGCTGGGCCGCCCGACTGACGTTGCCTGGGATGCGGACGGCAATATTTTTGTCTCCGATGGCTATGTGAACAACCGCGTCGTGAAATATGACAAAAACGGTCGGTTTCTGGCGCAGCTCGGCAGCGAGAAGGCGGGCAATGGCAAAGAGCAATTCAACCTTCCGCATGCCATCGCGGTCGACGCCAAAGGCACTGTCTATGTGGCGGATCGTTCCAATCACCGCATACAGGTTCTCAATAACGACCTTACTCCGAAGACTACCTACGAGAATATTGGCGATTCCTGGACCGTGTGCGTCTCGCCGGGTCCGCATCAGTACCTGTTCACGTCAAATTCCAATCCCAACGGCAACGCACCTGGAACCTGGGAAACTACGGGCGAGATCTACAAGATGGAACTGGATGGAACCATTCTCGGCAGGTTCGGCCATCCCAGCAAGGAGTTAGGCGGTTTTCAGGTGACACATATGCTGGATTGTCGAAATCCGGACGCCATACTGGTGGCTGAAATCGAATCGTGGCGCGTGCAGAAGTTGCTTTTCGGGCCTCTGATGTCAGCGCCTGTCGCGGTAAAACCGACGGCCGCGAAACCAGCTGCTCCACCGGCGGCGGCAAAATCGGGAGCCGCGAAGTAAAGGAGAAAACCATGAGACAACTTTCCAAAGCATTCCTTGCCGCCTCACTTTTCTCCGGAGTCTTCCTGATCGGGCAGAGTTCGGATATTCAGTTCCACTCCGACCCGGCGCCGTTGAAGTTCCCTGCCAATATCGCGCTCGGTGAAGCCGCCGGCGTGGCCACGGATTCACATGGCAATGTATTCGTCTACACGCGCACTGGCCATCCGACGATCACCATCGGCACCGCACGTCCATTCGCCCATGGGGGCTCACGCCTGGTTGAGTTCGACAAGCTGGGCAATTATGTCCGCGAAATCGGCAAAGACTCCTACGCATTTTTGGTGGCGCAGCAGGTTCGGATAGATCCGCAGGACAACATCTGGACTGTGGATCAAATGTCCAACAGCATTATTAAGTTCGATCCGGCAGGGCGCATGCAGATGATTCTGGGCCGCAAAGCTGAAGCAGAGACGGTGCCCGCGCCGTCGCTCGGTCCGGCGCGTGGAGGCCGCGGTGGTGGACTTCCTGGCGCCGGCGCGCAGAGCGACCTCTTCAATCGCCCCACCGACATTGCTTGGGACGCCGCGGGCAACATCTATATAGCCGATGGAATCGGTAACGCGCGCGTTGCCAAGTTCGATAAGAACGGTAAGTTCATTCGCTCCTGGGGTTCGCGGGGCGCAGTGAACGGCCAGTTCGATACCGCCCGCGGCATCGCGATTGACGCGAAGGGTCTGGTCTACGTAGCTGACCCCGGCAACAAACGTATCCAGGTTTTCGATGGCGATGGAAATTACAAAACCCAGATCGCGAACATCGGCGCTCCTGCAGCTGTCTGCATATCGCCGGGCTCGCACCAGTATCTATACAGTTCGAACTCGAACCCCGTGAACGATATCGATAGCGGCGGCGAAATCTACCGTCTCGAACTCGATGGCACCGTGCTCGGCAAATTTGGTAAGGCCGGCAAGCTGCCCTCGGAATTCGGCACGGTCAATGCCATCGATTGCCGCGGCAATTCGGAGCTCTATGTGGGCGAGCTCGGCAACTGGCGTGTGCAGAAACTCTCACTGAGCGTTAAGTAGCCTGTGGAGAACGTTTCGAGCCGCCGCTGGCTCATGATCAGCCTCGCCTTCTGGGCGACCGTGATCAATTATCTCGACCGCCAGACGCTCAGCGTCGCTGCGCCCGTTTTGCGCGAGCAGTTCCACATGAGCAACGTGGAATACTCGCGCGTTGTGACCGCCTTCATGTTGGCGTACACGATCATGAACGGCGTCTCCGGCCCGCTCATCGATAAGCTCGGCACGCGCATTGGCTACGCGCTTTGTATCGGATGGTGGAGTGCGGCGGCGGTGCTGCACGCATTCGCGCGAGGGGCGTTGAGTCTGGGAGTGTTCCGATTTCTGCTCGGCATTGGTGAGGCGGGCAACTGGCCGGCGGGCGTGAAAGTCGTCTCCGAATGGTTCCCCACACGCGAGCGTGCTATGGCCTGCGGCATCTTCAACAGTGGATCCTCGGTCGGTGCGATCCTCGCACCCCCGATCGTCGCGTTCATCCTGCTTACGCTCGGTTGGCGGACCGCCTTCGTCGGCGTGGGGGCTGTCGGCTTTCTGTGGCTCCTATTCTGGTGGCCGACTTATCGGACGCCGGATGTCGCGCCAGAACCCACGTGCACCCCTCCGGCCGAAACGAAACTCAACTTTCGCGAGACACTGCGCGTCCGCTTCGTCTGGGCCTTCCTGCTCGCCAAGATCTTCATGGACCCGGTCTGGTACTTTTACATCTTCTGGTTTCCGGAGTATCTGAAAAACGCACGTCACTTCGACATGGCATCCATCGGCAAATTCGCCTGGATACCGTTTGCCGTCGCCGGTACCGGAAACTTCGCTGGCGGGGCGTTGTCAGCCTGGTTGCTCAGGCGTGGAGTGTCCGTCACTGTCACGCGAAAGGGGTCCATCACCTTTTTCGCGTCCCTGATGACCTCGGCCATTCCTGCTGTCCTCGTCAGCAATGTCTGGTTCTCCATCGCACTCGTATCGATTGCGATGGCGGGTTACACCGGTTGCCTGGCGAACATGCTGGCGATGCCGGCCGATGTCTTTCCGCAGAGCGCTGTCGCCTCCGTCTACGGCTTCGGAAGCATGGGGTCGGGCTTCGGAGGTATGGTCTTCACCCTGATCACTGGCTGGGTTGTCGACCATTACTCCTACACGCCGGTCTTTATCGGCTTCGGCATCGTGCCGCTCATCTGCGCGCTGGTGATGTGGACACTGATGGGCCCGCTGACTTATCGTAGCCCTCAGGTAGCTACTTAGTTGCCTGATCCCCGGCCTTCACCCATTCCTCGTTGAGCTGCACATGCTTGATTGACTTTCCTTCTGTCACAAAGTAACTGTACGTGATGTGGATCGTCCCGTCCTTCGCCTGAATCACCGATGGATAGTGATACTCATTTGACACTGGCTTTGACGGATCGCCATCCAGGTGACGCCGCCACTTCCACGTCTTGCCTTCGTCGTCTGAAATCGCCGCCACCAGCGAATACCGTTTTTCCTCCAGGTCGTTATAAACCATGATCCAGTCACCATTTTTCAGGCGAATCACCTCCAAACTCGTACCCGGATTCAGAATGTCGGTGTCCGTCGCTGGTGCCCAGCTCACGCCGTCGTCCTTCGAGAAACTGAATTGCGCGCGCTTTGGCGGTGGCCCGTTGTCACGGAGATAAGCCACGAGCGTACCGTCGTTTTTTCGAACGACCGATGGCTGGATGCCGCCGTAACCCACAATCGGCTCGCTGGCGTTCCACGTGTACCCGTGGTCGTCGCTGATCGCCATGATGCCGAACGAATAGCCATCCGAATACATCGGTACCAAGATCCGCCCGGACGGCAGCTCCTGTGGATGTGTGCGCGTGAACCACCCCATGCGCGAGAAATACATGTCGTCGGCATGTTCAATGACTTTCTTCGCGTGGTCGGCGGCAGGGCCGGTGCCTTCCGCGGCCTTGCCGAATACTTCGCGGGTCTTGTCGCCGATGTTTTTCGGGATGAGAAGAATGTTGTCCTGATGTTCCCACTTTGGCGGGCCGGATTCCTGCTGGTAGTCTGTCGAAATCTTATACTTCATCAACGCCGTCTCCCACTGATGTGCGATGATCGTCGGCCACAACAGAAATAGCCGCTGTTTCGAATCGATGAACATGGTCGGATTCGTATCCGGGAATCCTGGCGTATCCGCAATGATGAAAGGCTCGCCCCACTTCCCGGTTCTCTGGCTATAGCGCGCAGCGTTGATGACCACATCGTCTGCCGTCCGTTCGCCGGAACCATGAAACCAGCAAACCAGAAGATTCCCGTTCGGCAGTTCCACAATCGACGACGAGTGGTTGTGGATCTTTTCCAGCGGAAAGATCAGTTCGCCCTTATAAAACGGTGGAGCGGCCACCGAGGTCAGGGTCGTAAACAGACCGAAGATCAGGATTTGTAGGGTACGCACGCCCACCATTATTGAACATTGGGCAGGACTCGCGCGTTGTGCGTTGCATTACAGTATCCTGCTGTTTTTGGCTCGAAACAGAGGGCCTGGTACCTGATCCGAATCTCAATCATTTACAAACCCGAAAAAACACAATAGAATCCAAAAAGGACTAGAACTGGATCGGGCCGTTAGAATGCGAGTGCGTCACAGGCCGCACCAGAAGCCGACAAGTTCGCTTAAAACCGGAGGCATTATGAAATTATTTGTTCGAACCGCTGTTCCCCTGATCGCTCTCGCCGCGTTGACTCTCGCGCCCGTTGCGGCCTACGCTGACGCGATTACAATGTCCGCCACCTACTATACGATCGGTGAATACGACCAGGACATGAACTACCTGGCTGGTGGTGCCTACGACAACGAAGTGCAGGCCACTTTAGGAGCCGACGGCCTGCCGATTCTCAACACAACAACCTATGGTTGTTCGACGAACTGCTTCCTTGCAACGCCGTATCCTTCGGATTTGACGGCGAGTGGTGAGATCACCTGGTGGAGTCCGTCATTGAATAACGGTGGGATCGGCGGGTCCTCGGACGTGGTCCAAACAGGGACTGGAACGGTCACGTTGCCGTACGATAACGAAAGTTTTTACCAGCCAAACGGGACCGGATCCGATGATTACTCTGGATTTCAGGCGGCTGTGTTTTCCACGATCCTTAGTGTTCCCTCAGCGGAGTCGATCAGCTTTAATGTTGGCGCCGACGACGTCGCATTCGTATATCTGGACGGCAGCATCGTTTGCGACCTCGGGGGAGTGCACGGTGATTCAGCTGGTAGCTGCACCTCCAGCACTCTCACGGCAGGTAACCACTCGCTGGAGCTGTTTTATGCCGATCTCGCCAACACCGGCGCGGCTCTGACCTTTGATGTCACGACTGAAGGCATTGGCGGCACCCCTCCGCCCTCCACGCCTGAGCCGGCCTCATTGGTCCTGATGGGTTCGGCCCTTGCTGGCCTCGGTGTCATCTTGCGCCGGCGTCGAAGCTAACCTCCCTGCGGGCGCGGGTGTGCAATCCGGCGTACTAACGTCACCTCAGTGACGTGCACCGCGTATGCGGGCGTACAATTGCAGTGAATCATGAAAAAGTTACTGCGGATCGCCCTGCTTTTGCTGCTTCCCGTCCTTGCCTTCGCCCAACGCGGCAAAGTCGTCGTGATCTCTCTTGACGGTTTCCCAGCCAAAGCGCTGGAAGATCCGAAACTGCCCATTCCCACCCTCCGCAAACTCATGGCCAACGGTACAGGTGGGCCCATGCTCGGCATCAACCCCACCATCACGTGGCCGAATCACACCACCATGGTCACTGGCGTGGGAGCCGATGTCCACGGCCTGCTCCTCAACGGCGCCATCGTACGCACTGGCACATGGCCGCCAGTGAAAGTCGATCCTGCGGTCGACAAGGAAAAACTGGTGAAGGTTCCTACCGTTTACGACGCCGCGCATCAGGCTGGTCTTACTACCGCCCAGGTCGATTGGGTCGCCATCAACAACGCCCCCACCATTACCTGGGCGTTTCCTGAACTGGCCTCAACAAGCGGTTCTCTCGAACGGGAAATGATCGCGAAGGGCGTCATCGATACCGCTGATGTCACAGATTTCAACAAAGCCAACATTGTCTTCCGGGATCAGATCTGGACCCGTGCCGGCGCGTATCTCATCCGCGAGCACAAGCCCGATCTTCTGCTCTTCCACCTCCTCACGCTCGATTCCACGCAACACGAGTATGGCCCTAATACGCTCGCCGCGCGTGATGCTATCGCGTTCCTTGATTCCTGTGTGGCGCAGTTGGTCGCCGCCGTCCACGATGCTGGCCTCGACAGTCAGACGACGTTCCTCGTTGTCTCCGATCATGGATTCAAGGGCTTCACCAAACAGATCCGGGCGACCAACGCGATTGAGGCGGCGGGTCTCGATAAGAAGGTCTACGTATTGCCTGAAGGTGGCTCAGGATACGTCTACATCGAGGACCCGGCCGTCACCGCCAGGACCCGCGAAGTCCTCGCTGCCCTGGAGGGAGTGGGTCACATCTACGGCCCCGATGATTACGCCGCACTCGGCCTTCCGCGCCCGGAACACGATCCTCAATTCGGCCAGCTCTTCGTCACGGCGAAAGAAGGCTATTCGTTCTCCGGCACTACCGGCGGACCCGCCAACGCAGCAGTCCCGCAAATCGGCGGCAGCCATGCCTACCTCGCCAGCGACCCCGATCTGCACCCTATCTTCATCGCGAGCGGCTACGGCGTCCGCAAAGGCGTGCAGCTCGGTCTGGTCAGCAACCTGGACGTTGCTTCCACCATCGCGAAGCTCCTGGGTGTCTCGCTTCCCACTGCGAAAGGGAAGGCGCTGCCGCTCCAGTAGCACAGGTTTTTGGTAAATGGGCTATCCTGATATATCACCTGGCAAAACAGTCTTTCCATCTTTCATAAATCATGACCATCGAATTTAATAACCTCATCAACGGTGAGTGGACCCCCGCTACCGGTGGCAAGACCTTCCAATCGCATAATCCGGCAGATTTTGCGACCGTAGTCGGGACGTACCCCGCTTCCGTGAAAGTCGATGCCGAGCGGGCGTTCTCCGCCGCTGAAGCGGCCTTCCCCGCCTGGCGCAATATGCCAGCGCCCAAGCGCGGCGAAATCCTCTTTAAGGCCGCAGAACTCCTCGCCAGCCGTATTGACCAGTTGGCGAAAGAGATGACTATCGAGGAAGGCAAAACACTTCCTGAAGCCAAAGGCGAAGTCATGCGCGCCATCAATATCTTCCGCTATTTCGGAGGAGAAGCCGCGCGCCTCACCGGCGAAACCGTCCCTTCAGAACGCGACGGCGTCTTTTGCTTCACCATCCGAAAGCCTCGTGGCGTCGTCTCTCTGATCACGCCGTGGAACTTCCCCATCGCTATCCCCGCGTGGAAAATGGCGCCTGCTCTCATCTGCGGCAACACGGTTGTGATCAAACCCGCCGCCCTCGCGCCTTCCTGCACATTTCGTCTTGCTGAAGCGTTGGTTGAAGCGGGCCTGCCGAAAGGCGTCCTCAATGTCGTCACCGGTTCCAGCCGCGAAATCGGCGATACGTTCGTCAACCATCCGTCGATGCGCGCGATCTCCTTTACCGGCTCCTGCGGCGTGGGCGACCACATCTACAACACTGTGGCTCCACGCAAACTCCCCGCGCAGCTTGAGATGGGCGGCAAGAACCCGACCATCGTCCTGAAAGATGCCGATGTCGATTACGCGGTCGATACCGTTGTGAACGCCGCTTTCGCGTCCACTGGTCAAAAGTGCACGGCCACCAGCCGAGCGATCATCGAAACGGCCATCTATGACGAATTCGTGGCGAAGCTGGTAGCGAAAACCAAGGCGCTCAAAATCGGCGACGGCATGGAAGCCGGCGTCTACATGGGTCCATGCGCGGATGAGGCGCAGCTCAAGACTGTGCTCAGCTATATCGAGAAAGCAAAGAGCGAAGGCTGCCAGCTTCTCGCTGGTGGCACCCGCCTCACCGACGGCGCTCTCGCGAAGGGTTACTTTGTCGCGCCCACCATCTTCGGCGATGTCTCACCAGATGCCACCATCGCGCAGGAAGAAGTCTTCGGACCCGTGCTCGCACTGGTAAAGGCCAACGATTACGACGACGCCATCCGCCTCGCCAACAAAGTCCGCTTTGGCCTCTCTGCGTCTATCCTCACAAAGGATCTCTCCGCGGCGTTCAAGTACATTCACGACATAGAGGCTGGTCTTATTACGGTAAATCTGCCCAGCGCTGGCGTCGAATATCAACTCCCGTTCGGCGGTGTGAAAGACTCCAGCTCCGGTTATCGCGAGCAGGGTTCGGTAGCGATCAACTTCTACTCTGAACTCGCCACTATCTACATGAAGTATCGCTAGAGGCCGCGCGCATGATCGAAACACTGCTCACGGTTTCGCAAACCTTGCCGAAGGATGCGCCCGCCGCCGCGCTGGTTGGTCGTATTGATCGGCCCGGTCTCGGCCCCTCCGTTGTCCGCGTCAACCCTGACGCCACGCTCACAGATATCACCGCCGCATTCCCCACAGTGAGCAGGCTCTGCAATGAGCCCGACCCCGCTGCGGCCCTGCGCGCCGCGAAGGGCGAGTATATAGGCCCGCTCGCCGACGCGCTGGAAGCCCGTTCTCTCCTCGCTCCCGTCGATTTTCAGACAGTCAAAGCCGCTGGCGTGACATTTCCCGTTTCGATGATCGAACGCATGATCGAAGAAGCGCTTCGAGGCGACATGGCGAATTCTTCCAAACGTTCGGAAGTGATTGGCCGTATCAAGGACTCCGTCGGCAGCATCTCAGCTCTCACTCCGGCCACGCCCGAAGCGCTGAAACTCCTGCAATACCTGACCGATCCCAACGGCCTCAACCTCTCCGCCACTTATCCGCAGGTCGGCCTCGGAGAGAAAGCCGAAATCTTCACCAAACAGGCTGTCCCGCTGGCTTCAGTCGGACACGGCGCCGAAGCTGGTTTCAACGCCGATTCCAAGTGGACAAACCCTGAGCCCGAACTCGTCTCCGTCATCAATTCACGCGGCCAGATTGTCGGTGCCACTCTCGGCAATGATGTCAATGATCGCTATCTCGAAGGCCTCTCGGCTCTTCTGCTCGGTGTGGCAAAAGATCGCCGGGGCAGCAGCACGATCGGTCCCTTCATCCGGCTCTTCGACAACACCTTCACCCTCGATACGATCCGCAACATCCGCGTCAATCTGCACGTCGATGGCATTGACGGCTTCCACGAAGAGGGCGTCAACTCCATGGACGAAATTCGTCGCGACCCGCAGGATGTTCTTGCCAAACAGCTCTTCGACATTCACGATTACCCCGACGGCGTCGTGCTCTTCAACGGCACCGGCATCGTGCCCGTCAGCGATCGTGGCGGCCCCGGCAGCGGTTTCTTCCACAAGACTGGAGACTGCGTCCACATCTTCGCCGAAGAACTGGGCAGCCTCGCGAATGTTATGGTTCCCACCGGTGAGGTCCACATGCACGAGCACAGCATGTTCGATTTCATGACAGCGCTGGCCCGACGCGGTGTCTTGTAAGCTGACTCCTCTAAACATCCAGGCCTGCCCGTTTGGTGTTACCCTGACCCCATGCGGCATCTCCTCGCACTCACTCTTCTCTGCGCCATCCCCTCAGCGGCGCAGACGCCCGACTGGTCCAAAGTAAGCGACGAAGCGATGCGCCACTTTCAGGCGCTGGTCCGCATCGACTCTACCGACCCACCCGGTAACGAAACTCGTGTGGTCGACTACCTTAAGAAAGTTCTCGACGACGAAGGTATTCCCAACATCGTCGTCGCCAAAGATCCCGCTCGTGCCAACATCATCGCCCGTCTGAGGGGCAATGGCTCCAAACGTCCGCTACTTATCATGGGCCACAGCGATACCGTGCGCGTCGACGCCGCAAAGTGGACCTTCCCGCCCTTCAGCGCCGCTCTCGACGGCGGCTACATTTACGGCCGCGGCGCGCTCGATGACAAGAGCGACCTCTTCGCCGCGCTCATGACCATGGTGCTGCTCAAACGCTCCGGCACGCCACTCGATCGTGATGTCATCTTCGTTTCTGAGGCGGGCGAAGAGGCTTCCACCGGCCCCGGCATCGAGTATCTCGTCGCAGAACACTGGAACGATATCGACGCCGAGATCTGTCTCGCCGAAGCCGGAGGCGTGCGCCGCATGAACGGGAAAGTAACCTATGCGCTGGTCGAGACCACCGAAAAGCAGCCCCGCAGTATGCTCCTTGTTACGCATGGGCCGTCAGGTCACGGCTCCCGTCCGCTGCGCACCAACGCGGTCGTGCACCTAGCCAATGCGGTTGGGAAAATTGCTGCTTGGGAACCGCCCACGCGCTTTAACGACACTACCCGCACCTATTTCGAAAAGCTTACGAACCTCGTTACCCCCGAAGAGGCGACGCGATATCGCGGACTCTTCGATTCCACGAAATCTCAGGCCGTCCGTGAATACATGGCGGAGCACGACCCGGGCGAGTATTCCATGTTGCACACGTCGATTTCGCCCAACATCATCCAGGCCGGTTATCAGGTCAACGTGATCCCGTCCGAAGCGCAGGCCACGCTCGACGTGCGCGCGTTGCCGGATGAAGATATGCCGGCCTTCATCGGAATGATGAAGAAGGTGATCGACGATCCAACGGTGGAAATCGTGCCGCAAACCACAAATCAGCGCCCCGGCGCGGCACCCTCGCGGATTGACAATGACGCGTACCACGCACTCGAAGCAGCCTACAAGAAAATCTACGGGGTACCCACACTACCTCTCATGCAGACTGGCGCCACCGACATGGCGTTCCTCCGTGCCAAAGGCATGCAGTGTTACGGAATTGGCGCGATGAGTGATGTGGAAGATCCGCCCAGGGGCTTCGGCCCGCACAGCGACCAGGAAAGAATCCTTGTCGAGGCGGTCTACAAGCACCTTCAGTTTTTCTGGGAAGCCGTCACTTCCATAGCCGGCTCGAAGAAGTAGTCCACCGGCGTCTACCGCCCTGCCGCTTTTTCCAGAATTCCCCAGAACTCAGGGAATGATACCGAAGCTGCGTCAGAATTCTCAATCACCGATTCCCCGTCGCCCCGCAACGCCGCCACAGCGAACGCCATCGCAATCCGGTGATCTCCGAATGAATCGAACTTTGCTGCACGGAACTTCTGCTTGCCGGGCACCCGCATCCCGTCCGGCGTTACTTCAACTTCAATCCCCATGCGCTTGAAGTTATCCGCCACCGTCGCAATACGGTCGGTTTCCTTGATGCGCAACTCCGCCGCATCGCGGATCACAAACCCTTCTTCAGATGCCGCGCCTAGTACCGCCAGCACCGGAATCTCGTCGATCAGCGCCGCCGCCATATCCTTCTCGATCACGCCACCGCGGATCGGCGCATGCTGCACCTGAATATCCCCGATCGGTTCTCCGTTCACCGATTCAATCTTCAGCACCTTGATGTTCGCACCCGTCGAGAGCAGAAAATCCAGCAGCGCCGAACGTGATGGATTCAGTCCCACACCCTGAATCACCAGGTTTGAACCCGGCACCAGCAGCCCGGCTACCAGAAAGAATGCGGCGGACGAAAG
>CAIKAS010000126.1 GCA_903825445.1 uncultured Acidobacteriia bacterium | reverse complement strand
TGCCCACTTCTTCGAGCGTGTGCTCGCTTCCGTCCTCCAGCCCAAACCGCAGCCGGATAATCTTCTCTTCGCGCGCCGACAGGCTCTTCAGAACTTCCGCTGTCTGGTCATGCAGATTGACATTGACCATCTGTTCGGCCGGCGACTGATGCGCCTGATCGATGATGAAATCCCCCAGGTGCGATTCGTCTTCTTCGCCCACCGGAGTTTCCAAAGATACCGGTTCCTGCGCAATTCGCATCACCTTGCGGATCTTGCCAACGGGCATGCCCATCCGTTCGGCAAGTTCTTCGTTCACCGGTTCCCTGCCCAGCTCCTGGACCATCAGGCGCGACGTGCGCACCAGCTTGTTGATGGTTTCGATCATGTGCACGGGAATACGAATCGTCCTTGCCTGATCGGCGATAGCGCGGGTGATCGCCTGCCGCACCCACCAGGTGGCATACGTGGAAAACTTGTAGCCCCGGCGGTACTCGAACTTTTCCACCGCCTTCATCAAGCCGATGTTGCCTTCCTGTATCAGATCCAGAAATTGCAGACCGCGATTGTTATAACGTTTGGCAATGCTAACCACCAAACGCAGGTTGGCTTCAATCAGTTCCTGCCGCGCAGATTCGGCCTCGAAGTCCGCGCGAGTCACCTGTTCCAGCGCGCGTCGCATTTCCGTGGCGGGAGCCCCGTACTTGACCTCAAGATCCTTCATCGTTTCGGCAAGCTGACGTTGTTCTTTCCTCAGTTCGCGCAGCTTATCCGATTTCGGGCCCGCCGCTTCTATCGCCCGGTGATTCCGCGCAATCTGCTGCTCCACCGGCCTGACTTCATCCACAGCGCGACGCAGGGCTGCGATCAGCATCTTCACAGCAGCATGCTGCAAGGGAATTGCGCAGGCAATCCGTGAAACCTGGACCCCCAGACGCGCCAGTTCCCAGCGGAGCCTGCGATTCTGCTTCGGTTTGGTCTGCCGCGGCACTGCTACCAGCCGCTGCCGCAACTGCAGATATTTCCGCCGCATCACGGCAAGTTTTTCGCAGTCCGCCATGGCTGTATCGGCAGTTCCGGGGTCCAGCGCCTGCGCAGGAGCCTCCTCGTCTTCTTCAGTGACAATATCCGGATCTGTGTCGGCAATTTGCAGAATGACACGAGGCTCCAGGCTCCCTGCCCTCAGTTCCGCTCCCATCTGGACCAATTCCTGGATCACCACGGGGCAACGCGAAAGCGTTCGGCGCACTTTCTTCTGGCCCCACTCAATGCGGCGGGCAATGCCGATTTCCCCTTCGCGGTTCAGCAGCTTGACCGAACCCATCTCGCGCAGATACAGCCGAACGGGATCGTGAGTCTTGTCGAACGTCTCGACATCGAATACGTCTTCGGCTTCGTCGAAACGCCGGTCTTCATTCTTGTCGTCCAGCTTCTCGTCAAGAAGTCCTGCTTCAAGAACGACTTCTTCGGCGTCTTGCGGACCGTCCTGGGGAAGGATTTCCGGCTCTTCGTCGAAAAGCGCAAGTGCGCCTTTCTTGCTCACCTGGGCAAGCGGATCGACGGCCTCAAAGTTATCTTCCGCCACTGACAAGAATCCCCCGTCCTCAGGCGACTACGTCTATGAACGACTCATTGTACAACGAATCCGTAATGAGCTTTTTTGCGCTCTCATTCATCTGTGTCCATCCGCGGCTAAAATGTTGCACCGTCTGGATCAGTTCTTTCCTTCATTTCCCAACTCCTGCATCAACCGAAGCGCTTCGTCAAATTTGCCCTCGCGCTCAGCTTGCCTGATCCGCGTCTTCAGATCCCGCGTCGCCGAACCCTGACTCTCACGCCGCCAGGCATCAATACAAGCCAAACCATCCTCAAGAGACGCAACCGTCATATCGTCTTTGAGGACGACTTCCTCCAGAAGTTTCTGCAAACCAGGGGCCAAACGCTCATGCACTGCCACAAAATTTACGGCCGCGCCCGCCTCATGCATCGCGATGATCGCCTCATACAGCGGACCAGTTACGCCCAATCTGGGAGCCGCCATATCCCTAAGCGCAGCCACCAGTTGCGGTCGTGCTTCCTCGTCGGAAAGCAAAAGAGGCAAGAGGATGCGATCCGTCGAGTGGGCATTGAACTCGGCTTTTGGCATCGGAGCACGCTCCACCCGATCCGCCGCCATCTTCCGAAAATGCTCCAGCACCAGTCCTGCCTCGATCCCCAGATACCCAGCCAGGTCGTTAGCTACCGTACCCCGCTCGATCTTGTTGCTCAAGCCCTGAATAGCGGGCAGCAACGATTGAAATGCGTCCACCCGGCCCTGTGGATCACGCATATTGAACCTGGTACGCGCCCGGTCCGCCAGCCAGTAAAAGTACGATTTGGCGCCATCCACACGTTCCCGATACGCTTCCGCGCCGTGTTCTTTCGAATATTCATCCGGATCGAGGCCGCCTTCCAGTTCCACCACCCGAACCCGCATACTCTCTTCGAGCAGCAGTTCAATCGATCGGGCTGCCGCCTTCGATCCCGCGGCATCGGGATCAAAATTCAGATTCAAATTCTGCGAATGGCGCTTCATCGCCCGAATCTGCGCCGTCGTCAGCGCAGTCCCGCAGGTGGCGACCACTTCCACAACGCCCGCCTGCGTGGCTCCGATCACGTCCATATACCCTTCCACCAGCACCATGCGATCCGTCTGCATCGCCGTTTTCTTGGCCCGATTCAGGTTGTAAAGGACCTGCGACTTCTTATAAATCTCGGTTTCCGGCGAATTCATGTACTTCGCCGCTTCTTCTGCTTCCAGCGCCCGCCCGCCGAAAGCAATCACCTTCCCGGTCTCGCTGTGGATCGGGAACATCAGCCGCTTGCGAAAACGATCGTAGAGCGACCCATCCTCCCGCCGCCCCACTAGCCCGGACGCCTCCATCTGCTCTTTCGAGAACCGCCGGCCTTCCAGCAAGCGCTGCAAACGCCCGCCCGCTTCCGAAAGCCCCAGTCCGAACTGGCGAATCGACTCTTCCGTCACTCCGCGTTGCTTCAAATATGCCCGGACAGATGCCCCGCCCGGCCCCAGCAGATTGTCGCGAAAATGATCGGCGGCGATCTCGTGCATCTCATAGAGCGCCGCACGTAGTTTGGTTGTATCGTCGCTGGCCAGAGACTGTTTCGGCAGCGGGATGCCGTTTTGCTCGGCCAGCTTCTTCAGAGCTTCCCAAAAGGAAATGCCCTCAATCATCATCACGAAGTTGAGGACGTCGCCCTTCGCGTCACAGCCGAAACACCGGAAAAACTGATGGTCGGCACGGATGGAAAATGACGGCGTTTTTTCGTTATGAAAAGGGCACAGCCCGGTCAGGCGGTTGCCGATGCGCCGCAGCCGCACGTAGTCCGAGACCACGTTCACGATATCCACCTGCGCTTTGACGTGCTGAGCGAATTCCATCGGTGTAGGCTTGTATCCCCATTATCGCTCCTGCCGGAAAATATCCTGGTGCAGACGCTGGCCACTCTAGGAAAATCAAACTCGGGGAAGGGTTAAGGAATTTCGTCAGGAAGCGGTTTGCGCGAGAAGGCGCTAGGTAGCCTGCGACTTCGCGCCAAACTTGGCGAAGTTACTTCTCGCCTCCGTGAGGCTCATGCAGTTCGCACCGCCAGCTAGCGATGGGTCACCCGCCTGTATGAAGTCATCCTCCCAACGGCAGACCGGGCAGATGTCATACGTCCCAAACTCCTCCTCACCTCGAGTGCGGAAGCCACAGCATGGACAAGGATACATGGATGTTATTGTGACAGTCGAGAAATTCTGCTGTCGGTGCGGCCGATCGTCCGAACCGCATGTCCTACAAGGGGCCCTTTTGGAGACGGGAGGCACATTGGGGGACCCGAAGCGATCAATCGCGAGTAACGACGAAGGGCAGAGTTGCTATGGTAACAAATTAGTTACCATAGGAAAAGCCGTCATGACGGGTGCCGGACATGAAAGTCGAAGGAGGTGCCGCCGAGAGTATAAGAGGAAATCCGTGTGGAGCAGGCGCTTTCGCCTGCTATCCGCCCGACCGCCTCTTCAATGTCCAGCAAATGCGATACTGGCAATCGAAAATGCTTGAAGAAGATGTCTATTCCGCAATCGGCGAAGAAGGCTTCAACAAACTGGTCGCCGCGTTCTATCGGCAGGTCCCAACCGACTCGATTCTGGGCCCCATGTACCCTCGCGAAGACCTCACCGGCGCCGAGTACCGCATGCGCACATTCCTGATCGGCCGCTTCGGTGGCCCGCCCACATATATCCAGGAACGTGGCCACCCCCGCCTCCGAATGCGCCACCTGACGTTCCAGATCAATCAGGCCGCGCGCGATCGCTGGATGCAGCTCATGACCAACGCCCTCGACGAAACACAATTGCAGCCGGAAGCCGACGCTATCCTGCGCGCCTTCTTCGATGGCATGTCGTCGTTTATGATGAATAGCTGAAATGCCCGATAATTCCTTCGACGTCGTCTCCGAGATCTCTATGCCTGAGGTCAGCAACGCCATCCAGCAGGCCATGAAGGAGATCATCACCCGCTACGATCTCAAGGATTCCAAATCCAACATCGAACTGGTTGAGAAGGATAAGAAGCTCATCCTGACCAGTGCCGACGATTTCAAACTCAAAGCAGTGACCGAAATCATGCAGAGCAAGCTCGTGAAGCGCGGTGTGCCGCTGAAAAACTTCACCTATGGCGTCATCCAATCCGCCTCCGGGTCTTCCGTAAAGCAGGAAGTCACCATGCAGTGTGGCCTCCCGATCGAGAAAGCCAAAGATGTCGTGAAGAAGGTTAAGGACAGCAAGCTGAAGGTCCAGGCTTCCATCCAGGGCGATCTCGTGCGCGTCGCAGGCAAAGACCGTGACACCCTCCAGCAGGCCATCGCTCTGATTAAAGGCGCGGATTTCGGCATCGATATCCAGTTCACCAACTTCCGCACCAACTAACCGGCACGCATCTCAAATGCCCCGTCGTATTGAATCCGTCTTCATCGCCGGACCCGCCGGACGTTTGGAAGCTCTCCTCGAAGAACCCGACGACCGCGATCCGGTGGAAGCGTCCCTCGTCTGCCATCCGCATCCCCTGTTTGGCGGCACCATGCATAACAAGGTGGTCTACCGGCTGGCTCGTGGACTCCGCAGTTCCGGCAGCGTGGTGCTGCGCTTCAACTTCCGCGGCGTGAATCTGAGCGAAGGCCTCCACGACGAAGGCATCGGTGAACTCGAAGACGCCCGCACCGCCCTGGCTTTCCTCCGCGAACGCTACCCCGATCTTCCCTATTCAATCGCGGGCTTCTCTTTCGGCTCCCGCATCGCTCTTCGATTAGGCTGCACGCTTGCCGAACCGCGCCCACGCCGCATCATCGCCGCGGGCTTTCCGACCCGAATCGGACATTTCGATTACCTCGATTCCTGCGCACTCCCGAAGCATTTCATCCACAGCACCAACGACGTCTACGGCCCCAGACAGGAACTCGAAAAGGCATATGAGTTGTTCGGAGAGCCAAAGTCGCTCCAGTTCATCGAAGCCCCCGACCATTTTTTCGCCGGCCAACTCGACGCCTTTGAAACCGCTGTCGCAACTTTGCCGTAGAAATGGCATATGCTGGTGGGCGCTATCAAACTCCCGCTCTTAGTCATCCTGCTAACCGCCGCGCTTCAAGCTCAGGTACCCGCGCCCGTCGTATTAAAAGCCGAGACCCGCGAAGTGCTCGTCGAAGTCACCGTCACGGACTCTAAAGGCGCTCCTGTCACGAATCTAACGAAGGATGACTTCGCGCTGACCGACAACGGCAAACCGCGTGTCATCGAAGGCATCAGTACCAATCACGATTACCGCGCCATCTCCGCGCTGCCGGGTACGCTGCACCTCGCCAACGGCGGTTCTGGTCCTAACTCTACCGCCCCTGCTGCCATTGGACATTCCAGCGCCATCATCCTCGATGAAGTGAACACCTTCTTCGAAGACGCTGCCCAGGCCCGCGCCTATGTGCACGACCTCCTGCAAAAAGTCCCGCCGGACGAACGCATCGCCCTCTATGCCATCGTGCGAAGAAAAGGCCTGGTCCTGCTGCAGGACTACACAACCGATCGCGATCTGTTGCGCATCGCAATAGCCCAATACCGGCCAGGCAACATGCTGCCCACCCCGGACATCGGAAATCGATTTGACCAGCCCATGCCACCCTACTCCGCCCGCCCTGCGACACGGGATGAAGCGCTGGAAATGTGGCATCGGAACTCGGACGACGTCCGGCTTTCCTTCCAGTCGCTCGCCGAACAACTGGCCCTCATCCCCGGGCGCAAGAGTATATTCTGGATTACCAACGCCCTCCCGCCCGCCATCATGAAAGAGCTCTCGCTCGATATCGGCTGGGACAAGACCACCGCCGCGCTCAACAAAGCCAATGTGGCTGTCAACGCCATCGATTCCCGCGGCCTCTATCGTGGATCCAACCCTGTGACCGGCACCATCGGCACCATGATCAAAATCTCCGAAGCCACTGGCGGCAAGGCGTACTACAACCGCAATGATTTGGACGGAGCCATCGCCGAAGGCATCACCGCCGCTCGCGCATCTTACACACTCCGCTTCCATCTGGGCGATGACGAGCGTGACAACATCTTTCACACCCTGAAGGTCACGGTTCCCACCCGGCCGGGCCTCGAACTGTTCTACCGCAAAGGCTACGATTCCGGCGGCAACCCGGCGTCCGGGGATTTACTAGCCGCGCGCATCGATGGCCAGTCGCTCGAAATCCGCGCTGCCACAACCGACACGCCGACACTGAAACCTTCCGCCCAACTCAGTTGGTTTTACACGGGCAAAGACCAGGCCAACGTGATCCTCTCTATGGACCTCCCCGACGACGCCGGATTACACGGACCCATTGAAGTCCTCGGCATCGCATCTCTGCCCGCAGGTGGTGACGCCGCGCGTTTCTCCGACACGGTAAACCTGAAACAAGCCGATACTTCGGCCCACACCCCATGGCACTACCAGCACCAGTTCACCGTAGCCGCAGGAACCTACATCTTCCGACTGACCATAGGCGCTGGACCCGACGCTTTCGGCAAACTCGAACTCCCGCTCACCGTCGATCCCTGGAATGGCGCAACGTTCACCATCGCAAGCCTCGCGCTCAGCACAGAAGCCCGCGCCATAAATAGCTTCTCCTCACTCGACGCGCTCGACCCCGAAGCCCACACTCCGCTGACCCTGGCCGGAAAACAATTCGTCCCGGTCTCCGCCGCCAGCTTCCCCAAACCGGAGCACCTGTACCTCTACACAGAACTCACCGATCCCGCGCTCGCTACTTCAAAACCACCCACCGTAAAGGTCCAGATCCGCCTGCTCGACAAGTCTACCGGCGATGTAAAACTGGATACCGGCATGGCGGGCATCCCCGCCTACGTCCACGCAGGGAACCAGCTGATCCCCTTCGCCACCTCACTCCCAATATCGCCCCTGTCCCCGGGCCCCTACCGCCTTGAAGTCCGCGCAAGCCATTCCTCCGGACCTGACTCCCCCGTCCGATCACTCGACTTCGAACTCGAATAACCCTTATCCGTGTCCATCTGCGGCCAAAGTTTTTGACTTTCCGTCACGACCCATCAACGGTGTAAGATTCGAAGTACTGTAATCTTCATGAGTCAGCGCCTCAAGAAAGCGGCGGTTATCTCCGCCATCGCAATCGCCAGCGCTGCCGCCACCATCGGCCTCAGCCAATTCCGCTTCTTTGAACTCCTCAAACTCAAAGCGCAGGACGTCCATTTCGTCCTTCGCGGCACGCGCCCCGTCAACGACATCGTCATCCTCGGAATCGATAACGACACTCTCGATCGCCTCCTGAAACCCTCGCTCTACTGGCATGATTACTACGCCGAAGCCATGACCGCCGCCGCCGAAGCCGGCGCTAAAACCTTCGTCCTCGACGTCACCTTCGCCATCCCCGTGGCCAACTACGAGAAGGACAACCCGCCGCATCTCGATAGCGACCTTGCCGGTGCCTTCAGCGCCGCTTCCCAGACCATGCCGGTCGTTTGCGCGTTCGTCCCGGAAGCCATGGGAGCGCAGCGCGAAGCCCTCGGCGCAGTACCGCTCAATATGATCGCCGGAGCCCTGGGCCTTTCCGCCTTTGCCAATCTGACCGACGACCCCGATGCTTTCGTCCGCACGCAGGAACTCATCGAAGCGCCCGACCCGAAAGATCCCTCGCGCCCTCTCACCCGCGGCATGGCCCTGCTTGCCGCCGAAAAGTTTCTTGGCGTGGAAGCACAGTTCCGCGGAGGCGACCTCTATCTCGGCAATCGCCGGCTCCCTGTAAACAAAGACCGTGAGCTCACCATCAACTTCGCCGGCCCGCCCGAAACCGTCCCGCGCGTTTCGCTCTATAAATTCCTCGAAGCCGCCGAGAATAAGGATATGACCACCCTGCGAAAGTGGGTCGAAGGTAAGGTCGTGCTGCTGGGTCCCGATAACAGCGGCGACCGTCACAATACTCCCTTCTATACCGTTTTCGCCGGATCACGCTACACTACCCCCGGCGTCGAGGTCCACGCCAACACCCTCCACACGCTCCTGACCGGCGACTTCCTCCAGCCAGTTCCCGATTGGGTCCGCGGCCTCTGTCTCCTCCTCGCGGCGGGAATCAGCGTCACGATGGCAGCATCCTTCGCACCATCCAGAACCGCGGTTTGGTCGCTGCTGGCCCTCGTCGCCAGCCTCGGCGCCACTCACCTCCTGTTCCGCCTCGGATGGCTCCTCTCCTCTTCGGAAGTCCTCATCGCCTACGGCTTCGCGTTGCTGGGCGGGATGATCTACCGCTTTGCCACCGCCGAGCGCAAGAGCAGTTTTTTCCGCAGCGCGGTGGCGCTGTTTGTTGGCAAACAAGTAGCCCACTCGCTCGATCAGTCGCAAACCATCTCGCTCATCGGTAAGCGCCAAACCGTGACCATAGTGTTCACCGACATCCGTGGCTTCACCGCGTTCTGCGAATCCAAAGATCCCGCCTTGGTCGTCGATCTGCTCAATTCCTACATGCAAACCATGGTGTCGATCATCGTGAACTATTCCGGCCACGTCAATAAGTTCATTGGCGACGGCATTCTGGCCGTCTTTTCCGACGACGATGAAGGCGCCAAGCAGGGCGATCACGCCTTCCGTGCCGTAGCCTGCGCCACCGAAATGGTGAAAGCCCAGGCTGGCGATTTCAAGACCGGAGCCGGTATCCACTCCGGCGAGGTGGTCATCGGCAACGTCGGCTCATCTGACAAAATGGAGTTCACGGTGCTTGGAGACACCGTAAACTTGGCGTCGCGTCTCGAAAGCCTGAACAAGGAACAGAAAACAAAGCTGTTATTGAGTGAAGCTACCCGTGAAATGTCCGGGGCTGGTATTGACACTGTCTATATAGGTGAAGTGCCGGTAAGAGGAAAAACAGAGCCAATGAAGCTATATACGGTGAAATCTCTGACGGAGGCCGCATGAAACCGACGTCCGCCAGCGCGCTTTTGACTCTTGCCATTACCCTGGTCGCCACCCTCCAGGCCGCTCCTGCCGTAAATCCCCCCGCCGCTTCTGCCGGCGCATCCGCAAATGCCGCAGCCCACAAAGAAGAACCTGTGGGCCTGGTTCTCACTGCCACCGGCAGCAAGGTGCTCCGCGCCAATGCCGAAACTCCGCTCGCCGCCCGCCCTGGCGACATCATTTTCTCAGGCGACGAACTACGCGCGGAAACCGGCGCTGCCAGCTTCCTCTACTGCCCTGGCAAGACATCCCAAACTCTCGATCAGGGCGGCGACCTCATGTTCGACGCACGCCAGCTTAAAGTCAAGGCAGGGAAAATCAGCGCCTCAAAGCCCGTAAATTCCTGTTTCCTCCCGCAACTCGTGCGCGTCAACGTCGCCAGCCAGCAGCACTACGGGGTCAGTATGACCCGAGGCCTCGTTAAGCCCGATGGCGAAATCCTTCCGCTCACCTCGCTGACCGCCAACGTACGTGCCGAAATCCAGCCGTTTGAAACAGCTCTCCAGACAAATCCGAATGACGTCTCAGCGCTCGTCAGCGAGGCCGCCATTTACGACCGCAACGATCTCGAAGGCAACGCCCTCGCGTCGTATCGAAAAGTAGCCACGCAGTGGAAGGACGCGGTCTGGGTCCGTGGCCGCATCTTCGAACTGGAAGAATCGCTCGCCACGCAGGCCGCGCTGAAAGCAGCCGAAATCTCGCCGGACGCCAAGACCTTCGCACTGCTGGTGGGTGTGTCGAAATATCAGAAGCTCCCGCAGGATCTCTGGCTACAGTACGCCGATGCCGATGCGAAAACCTTCAGCGAGCACCTGTCTTCCCTCCGTGGTGGAGGTGTTCCGCCGGAGCAAATGGTTGTCCTGACGAACGAAGGCGCGACAACTGCCGCCGTCCGCAACGCCTTCCAGACTTTCCTGAAAAACCGCGCCGGCAAGAAAGATACGATCTTCATTTTGGTCGCCGGGCACGGCACCGTGGATAGCCGAGGCGCCTACATCCTCACGTACGATAGCGACCCCGAAGACCTATCAACCACCGCTCTGCCAATGGCCGAATTGCAGGCGCTGGTGAATGAAGAGCTCTCGAAAGTCGGCCGCGTCGTCTTTCTCGCCGACGTTTGCCGGGCCGCCACCATCGGCAGCCTGAAGACGGATTCCATGGGCAGTTCGGTTGAGAGGCTGGGCGAAGCGCAAGGCGAAATGCTGGGCCTGATGGCAGCCCGTCCCAAGGAAGTTTCCATGGAAGGCCCCGCGTTCGGCGGCGGTCACGGCGCATTTACGTATGCCGTCCTGAAAGGTTTGGGCGGTGCGGCCGACACTAACGACGACCGCGCCGTGGAATCCGGTGAACTGATCGATTACGTGCGCGACAGCGTCGCCAGGCTCACCAACAATAAGCAACACCCGCGCGATTTCGGCACCATGGCGAATGAGACGAAGCTGTCGGATCTCTCGAAGCCTGGCATCCAGCTCGCCCGCCAAAAAACGTTCTACGATTCCCGCACCGGCGAACCGCTATTGTTCGCCCAGGCCGCCGGAACAGTGCAGATCCCGGTTCAGGTACAGGCCGATATCGATGCTTATCGCGCTGCCATTCAGGCTCAGCATATTCTTCCCACAGACCCCGGCAGCGCCTGGAACTACGTCGACCGTCTGCGCGCGGAACTCAACCCCGGCATGATGCTGCTACAGGAGAACGTCCTGCGCGTCGCTCTTGAAGATCACGCCCAGCAGGTGCTGCTTCGTTACCTTGCCGGCGGTTCCACACCCCAGGTGAAAACGGATTTCGCCAACGGCGCACAGTATATGGAGGCCGCCGCCCGCCTGACGCCGGAGTCTCTCTACCTCCAGGCGCGCGATTCCTTCTTCTCGGGCCGTTCGCTCCTCTTCGACAAGCAATACACGCAGGCCACCGATCTTCTCGAACAATCCGTCCGCACAGATCCCGGCGAGGCCTACGCCTACAACGCACTCGGCATCGCTTACCTGGAACAGGCCAAATATCAGCAGGCCATCCCTGCCTTCCATGACGCCGCACACCGCGCGCCGAACTGGTCGTACCCGTTGCTTGGACTCGCACTCGCTTATCAGGAATCGGGCAACAATTCCTCCGCCGTCGGCACCTTCCGTGCCGCGATGAAGCAGTTCCCGCAGGCGGGTTTCTTCGCGCACGATCTTGGTTTGCTCTATCAAAAGATGAATCAACGTAAAGACGCCGAAGCCGCCTACATCAAAGCGGCAGCGCTGATGCCGAACGCCGCCGAACCCCTAACCGCCCTCGGCGCGCTCAAAGCGTCCGAAGGCAAAAACGCCGAGGCAGAAAAATACTACCGCGATGCTCTGGCCAAACAGCCCACCGGCGAACCGCTGCTCAATGCCCGCCACGATCTCGGCGTCCTGCTCGCCTCCACCAAGGATCGCCAGACAGAGGCGATCTCACTTTGGCAGCAAAATCTTCAAACCGATCCCACTTACATCAATTCGCGGATCAGCCTGGCACAACTCTTCGCTCAGCGTGGCGATAACCCGGCTGCCACCGAACATTACCGCTATATCGTCAACGCCAAGCCCGAATTCGTCGCAGCCCGTCTCGCGCTGGCAGATCTCCTCATCAAATCGAATCAGCCCGACGCCGGCCTCGAACAACTCCGTGCTGCCTCCCGCCTCGATGCGCAGAATGCTGCCGTTTGGGAACGGATCGGTGACGTTGAGAAGTCGCTCAACCACGCGGCCGAGGCTCGTGACGCTTACGCCACCGCACTGAAGCTCGAATCCGAAAAGTCCGACCAGAAACGCGTCCGTACTAAGATGGCTTTCTGATGCCCGGCGAACCCATGACGGTCCGTTTCCGCGGAGTTCGCGGCTCCACGCCCACCCCGCAGGCGGAAAATCTGAAGTTCGGCGGCAACACGGCGTGTGTCGAAATCCGCACCCCAGCGGGCGATTGCCTCATTTTTGACGCTGGTAGCGGCATCCGCACACTGGGACAGCAACTCATCGAAGAAGCGGCTGGTGAGCCGATTCACGCCAACATCTTCCTGACACATTTCCACTGGGACCACATTCAGGGTCTCCCCTTCTTCGCGCCAATCTACGGCGCCAGCAATTCCATCGCCTTCCATTCCGGCCGCACCGGGAGTGCTCTCCAGGAAACGCTCGAAGGCCAGATGGCGCAGCCCTACTTCCCTGTCGATTTCGCTCAGGTAGCGGCCAAGCGTAGTTTCCGGGAACTCGATGCTTACTCCGCCATAGAGATCGGTGGCGCAACCATTCGGCCGTTCACTCTCCACCATCCGCAAGGCGCATCGGGGTACAGGATCGAATGCGGCAAGTCGGTAGTCGTCTATGCCACCGACTTCGAGCATGGCCACGCCGACCTGGATTCCGTTTTGCTCGAATACGCGACGGACGCAGATATCCTCATCTGCGACTCGCAGTATACGCCGATGGAATACGAATGCCACCGTGGCTGGGGACACAGTACCTGGTTGTACGCCACAGAACTCGCGAAGAAAGCATCAGCCAAACAGCTGGTCCTGTTCCATCACGATCCCGCTCACGACGATCACAAAATGGCCCGCATCCAGTCCGAAGCCCGTGGCGAGTTTCTAAATACCGCAGCCGCCTGGGAAGGCCTAACCGCCAGTTTATGAACGTGGGCAGGTTGGTGACCTGCCCATTTTTCAGGATCGCAGAAACCGTGCAGTATGCGATCCCTCTACCGCCGCAATCTCTTCCGGCGTTCCCTCCGCCACAATCCGTCCGCCAGCTTCCCCGCCCTCCGGTCCAAGATCGATCACCCAATCTGCCGCTCGAATCACTTCCGGATTATGCTCAATCACCAGCAGCGTCCCGCCATGGTCGATCAGCCGTTCGAAAACCGCGAGCAGTTTTGTGATGTCGTCGAAGTGCAGGCCCGTCGTAGGTTCGTCGCAGATAAAGAGCGTGCCTTCGTTCGTGGCCTGCGCAAGATGAGCCGCGAGTTTGACGCGCTGAGCTTCGCCACCTGAAAGCGTCGTCGCGGATTGCCCGAGCCGCAGATACCCTAGCCCTGCCTCTTCCAGCAACTTCAGTTTCGAAGCCAGACGCGGTGTGTCGTGGAAGAACTTGATCGCCTCCGTAACCGACAGCTGCAGCACCTCATGTACATTCAGCCCCTTGTAGCGGATATCCAGAATGGCGCTCTTAAAACGCGTGCCCTTGCAATCGTCGCAGACCAGTTCCACATCGGCAAGAAACTGCATCTCAACCGTCACCGTGCCATCGCCCTGACAGGTCTCACAACGGCCACCGGGCACATTGAAAGAGAAATGCCCAGCGGCGTAACCGCGTTTCTCAGCATCACGCGTCCCCGCAAAAATGGTGCGGATAATATCGAACGCCTTGATATACGTCACCGGATTCGAGCGCGGCGTCCGTCCGATCGGAGTCTGATCGATCATGACCACGTCGTTGATGCGCGACGCACCCTCCACCCGCGTGCAGGTCATACGCGGAGAATCTTCGTTATCCAGCACCGCTTCATCCGAATCAGCCTGACCGGTGCTGTTGAGCTTTGCCTGGAGCGACTTATAAATGACGTCGTGAACCAGCGTCGACTTACCCGAACCAGAAACGCCGGTAACAACAGTAAGCAGGCCCAGGGGGATCGAAACGTCGATGCCCTTCAGGTTGTGCATGTGCGCGCCGAAGAACTTGATGGACCCCTTCGGCGTAATGCGTCGCCGGTGTTTACGATGCGAAACCTTGAGTTCCCCGCGAAGGTAACGGCCAGTAAGTGAAGTATTCTTCGGCGCGATGAGACCTGCATAATCGCCTGCGAATACAACCGTGCCGCCATGTTCACCCGCGCCCGGACCCAGATCGATGATGTGGTCGGCAGCCCGCATCACATCCGGATCGTGCTCCACAACCAAAATCGTATTGCCGATATCGCGAAGCTCAGTCAGGATATTGATGAGACGCTCAGTATCACGGCTGTGCAGACCGATGGACGGTTCATCCAGCACGTAGCAGGCGCCAACCAGGCGCGAACCAAGGCAGGTCGCAAGCTGAATACGTTGCGCTTCCCCACCGGAAAGCGTGGCGGAAAGACGATCCAGCGTCAGGTATTCCAGGCCAACATCATTCAGAAACTTGAGCCGCTGTGCGATCTCAGTCAGGATATTGCCGGCGATCCCCGCTTCCTCCGGCGTCAACTTTAGCGTGCTGAAGAACTGCGCCGCGTGGGCGATGTTGAGACGCGCGACATCGGCAATCGTAAGCCCCTGCCGAGCCGGTTGTGAGTCGGTGGCCACCGTAAACGACTCTCCCACGCGAACATTCAGGGCTTCCTTGCGCAACCGCGAACCCTGGCAATCCGGACAACGCGTATACCCCCGATAGCGGCTAAGCAACACCCGCACATGCACCTTGTACTTCTTCGTTTCGAGGTAATTGAAATACTGGCGAATACCGTCCAGCTTCGTCTTGCGGTCGCCTTCCAGCACCAGCTTTTGCTCGGCCTCAGTCAGGCCTGCAAAAGGAACATCGAATCGCACGCGTCCGGCAGCCTTCTTGCGAAAATCGTCCAGCCACTCCTGCCCGCTGGGTTTGGTCCAGGGCTCCACTGCGCCTTCATCGATCGAGAGGCCGCGGTTTGGCACCACCAGATCGATGGAATAATCGATCGTATTGCCAAAACCCTGACATCGTGAACAAGCGCCAGCCGGGCTGTTGAAACTGAAAAGAATCGGCTCTGGCGCGGTGAAGTCCAGGTCGTCGTACTTGCAGCGAAAACGTTCGCTGAACAGCACGTGTTCACCGTTGGCGACGTTGAGAAACACCACCTCGCCGGACTCGCGATAGCACGATTCCACCGTATCCACCAGGCGCTGATGCAGGTCTGGCTTGATCGCAATACGGTCGGCAAGAATGTAGACCGGCTGGTTCCAATCGATCCCCAGAAGCGATTCAGGCGTCGAAAATTCGAACGTGGTATTGGTTTGCCATAACCGGTTGAACCCCCGAGTGCGCAGTTCCAACAGCCGGTCCTTTGGCGCGTGTCCGGCTTCATGCTTAATCGGAAACAGGACCAGAAAACGTGTGGACGCAGGCTGCGCCAGCATCGCCTGCGCTACCTGATCGACGGTATCGCGCTGCACCTGCCTGCCACAAATCGGGCAGTACATCCGACCCGCCCGCGCCCAAAGCAGACGCATGTAGTCCCAGATTTCCGTTGAAGTGGCCACTGTGGAACGCGGGTTCCGGGTGGTGTTCTTCTGGCGGATGGCAATGGCAGGGGCAATACCTTCAATTTCATCGACGGCAGGCTTCTCCATCCGTTCGAGAAACTGGCGGGCATAGGCGGAGAGCGATTCCACGTAGCGGCGCTGGCCTTCCGCGTAGATCGTATCGAAGGCGAGCGACGATTTGCCGGAACCGGAGACACCCGTAATTACCGTCAGAGTGTATTGTGGGATCGCGACCGTGACGTTCTTCAGATTGTGCAGGCGCGCGCCTCTGACGACGATGTCGCCTGGTCTCTCGGCTGTTTTTTCGTCAGGGCGGCGGCCGGATTTTGGCTGCGAGGGCAATTGTCGGGGAGATTTCAGTTTAGCAAGCGTACGAAAGCGAACCATCCTGACCCTTGCCCATTCAAACCGCGAATCCGGCCATGCCCATCCTGTAGCACGTTGCCATGCAGATGTGAAAGAATCTGATAAATCAGCCACATGAACGCGCCCGCCATCGTCGCCGGCTCTCTGCTCTGTTTGGGCCTGTCGGCCACGTCCCCACTGTCGGCCCAAACCGTGGAGGTGGCCGCTGGCGTCACGCCGTCGGTAATCGAATCCATCACAAGCGACAGGGCCACCGCAGTTCGCGTATCCGCGCCCTCACCATTATCCGCACTGGAAGTGGACGCATTGGTCTCACGGGGGCGCATCGCTAAAGCCCGCCGTGCCGCACGCGCCTCCGCCAACCTCTCCTCAGATGCAGCTTTACTGTCGCGTGCAGCGGACTTTGAAGATCGCTATGGCGCGGATTCTTCGCGTTATTACAAGTCGCTGGTGGCAGCGCAGCGCTCTGCCGGGGAACCCGACACAGTCTGGCGAGCGGCAGCCGAGCGCGGCATGCTGGTCTCCATCCGCGAACGGCAGACCGTGAACTGCGAATGGTTCGCCGCACTGCTCAACTCTAAACTGTGCGCTCCTGACGGATTAGCGCAGGCGCAAACTGTCCTGGTGCCTGGCGGACTCCGCGCCTTGCTGTCAATCGCTGGTGGGCCACGGCGAGATTCGGGCAAAGCATCCATGGCCGATTTCAGCCGCACTTTGACGGCCAGGCAAACAGGCCTGGACCCATGGGCGGCGGAGTCTTACCGCGCCCGGCTGATTGAGTATTTCCGCCTGCTCTCCGAACTGAAATCGATGGGTGAGTCCGCCCCGGATAAGACTCTGTTGCGTCTCTCGCTCAAAGACAGCAGTTCCCGGACTCTTACCGAGCACGCACTGGACCTGTTGGGCTGGCGACTGCGGTCCGAAAACGGAAAAGCTGTCATGGAACTCGCCACGGAAACCTCAAGGCCGATACACCATGACATCGCCTCCGCTCTGGGGATCGACGTGCTCGCCATGAAAGAACGCCTTCAATCGGGCGCCGATTTCGTCGTCGAAATCCAGGACGAAAAGGCCACGGTCTTTCCTTCAACGATCTTCCCTGGCGAAGAGATGTGGCAGCGCCAGTTCTATCCGTCCCTGCGTTATAACGGGGGCTTTGCCGAAGCCATGGTGCGCGATCCAGCCGTGGCGTTGTTCTACAGCGTGCTTTCTGACATGGAGCCGAGGGCGGCGTGACTCGTATTCCAGACCGCCACCAACAGATCGCTGGCCGGTAAATATGGCCTCTTGCTGACCCGCTATGCTTCCTGCCTGAGTTTCGCCGGAGTGCATCCTGAGGTACCGGGTGGAGACCCTGCTCTGCCCGTGTGGGCGGCCCTAAACTTGACGTCACCCGACGAACCGCAGCAGTTCCTGGCATCCCTGCTTGAAAAAGATAATGGCCGCCTCCTGCATTTTTACTTCGTACTCTCTCAGCTTGACGCCAACCGGCAACGCTTTTTCACCGCAAGTCTGCAACGGACAAAGGCGTTCTACGAAGCGTTCCGCCAATCCAGTCAGGTGGTGGGCGCGTTGTCCCGCGATATGACGCTGACGTCGATTTCCGACCTGTTTCGGGAGCTTCCGCTGGATGAATCGGGCCGGGTGTTGTTTCCCGGAGGGCCCGACGTGTGGCTGGCCGCTAAAAACCGCGCCGCATCCTCCATGCTGACGGCACACTTGGCATCTCGCCGCGCTCAAATGTCCGCCGTCCCCATCTATGCGATTGCCGAGGGCGATGCTCTGCGCCAACCGAAACTTTTGGATACGCTGGCCGGACTGGTCACGGATAGCGGAGGACTAGTCTTTCACGTGGAACGGGCCAATGAACTGGACGAAGTTTTTGCCACAATCGCCCACGATGTGGAGAACACGTACCTGCTGGCATGGAAGCTTCCGGAGAACGCCGGACGCGCATTCCGCACTGTGAAGATCACCATCACGGAAGCGCCGGGAGCGCAGATACGAACGCGCCGAGGCTACCTGCCGAACTAAAGTGGAAAACCGTTACCGTTACCGAACCGTGACCGTGAGGGAGCGCACACTACGGTGGTACCGACCGGGGACATGGGTAACACATTGGACCGGGGACATAGGTAACAGATAGTTCCGAAGCGGGCTTCAGACGGGGCACATGCCCTGGAAAGAGAGCAATGCATTGGAACACTACAACAAGTCTCCCAGGCAAACTTCCATTGATTCATCTATCCGAAAACCATAGCAAACCGCCCGCCGAACGTCTTAATTCTTCACAACCAGAGCGCGCCTCCATCCCAGCGCCCATGTCTCCGCGCTCAGCGGAAGCTCGTGCAGTTCCGGCCCTGGCCGCCAGGCAAGTTCGCTGCCTGCAGGCCGCCCTTCATCTGAAGCGGACATTGGGTTATCGTGCGCTTTTCGGTGATCTTTACTGAGGCTGCACTTCTATTGTCGGCGCGTGAACATGGCCTTCACAGAAACCAGCACCATCTTCAGAGAAAATATAACAGTGCGTGTGTACCACAAGAACGCAAAAAGGGGCACAACAATAATCGCTACCCGAATTTTGAATTCGGTTGGTGAGAGTGTCGAATGGACGCCGTAGGGGACCGGAAAATAGGTCATGATGTGGCGCACTTCACTTTATGTTTGCCGAAGCCCCTTTTTCATCATGGCAGGTATGTGTACTTTCCCATTCAGGTTGGAGCATGTCGGCGCATGCATGCCAACAGACAGCCTGAACGCGCGGTACATAACGCGCGATACGTCAACGCTCGTGATATGAAGATAAGGACATGACTCGACGCCAGGCTATTTTGTCTTTATCCGCCGCCGCTGCAGCCGCCTCCGCAGCAAACGCCGCACCCGGAACTCCGCCCGAAGCACCAGCAAAGGTGGTGGAGCGAACTGACGCCGCCGTTGACACCTACCTGCGCTCGCAGATCACCGAACCCGGGCGATGGCTCGGGAGCGTAGCCGACGAATACATGCAGCATCCTGTCGGAGTCGCCTCCGGCGTGATCGAACTGATGACCGCCGCCCTGATTCATCCGGCTTCAAAGCATCATGGCGAGAATGAACTTGTCAACCGAATCCGCCTGGCCGCGGGGTACATGGAACGCAGCCAGAGTCCCGAAGGCTTCATCGACCTCCTCTCCACCAACTTCAACTCCCCGCCCGATACCGGTTTTGTAGTTCACAACGTGGGCACGGCAGCTGCGGTTGCCAAGCTCTACGGGAACGACACGGTGTTGGGCATCATCCGGCCATTCCTCGTGAAGGCCGGTAATGGCCTCGCCGTGGGCGGCATCCACACTCCGAATCACCGCTGGGTGGTTTCCTCGGCACTGGCACAGATCAACGACGTGTTTCCGAATCCCGCGTATATGAAACGCATCGACCAATGGCTGGCGGAAGGCATCGATATCGACGCCGACGGGCAGTATACGGAACGCAGCACGGTCACTTACAACACCATCTGCGACCGGGCCTTCACCGTGCTGGCTGCGAAGCTGAAGCGGCCGGAACTGCTGGACCCGGTGCGCCGCAATCTGCGCGCCATGATGTACCTGCTGCATCCCGATGGGGAAGTGGTCACCGAGGTTTCGAAACGCCAGGACCAGTTCGTACGCGGGACCATGTCCGGCTATTGGTTCCCCGTTCAGTACATGGCGGTGCACGATTCCGATGGGCAGTTTTCAACGCTGGCGCGCCAGTTAGGTCCCGAGAATGCGCGTCTCTCCGCGCTGATGGAGTATCCGGAACTCAACTCCGCGCTGCCGCCTGCCGCAGCTCTCCCGGATAACTACGAGAAGTCGTTTCCTCTGGTCGGTCTCGCACGGATCCGGCGGGGCGATTTGGATGCGACCGTCATCCTGCAGGACAACAGCCGTTTCTTCACCGCGCGCAAAGGCCCGCTGGTCGTCAACGCGGTGCGGTTTGCGACGTCCTTCTTCGGCAAAGGGCAGTTCATTCCCACGGCAACCGTGCAGAAAGACGGCGCCTACGTAGCCACACAGTCGCTCGATGCGCCGTACTACCAGCCGCTGGTTCCGGTTCAAAAAGTGACCCCGCAGAACTGGTCGGATCTCCGGATCAAGCGCCATAAAACGCAGATTTGCAAGCTGGAGCAGTCTGCTACCGTGAAAGAGAAAGCTGGCGGCTTCGACGTACGCATCCAGGCTACCGGCAATACCTCAGGAACACCTTTGGGAGTGCCGCTCGCAATTGAAATCAGTCTGCGGGAAGGTGGGCAACTGGAGGGCTGTCGTCCGGCTCCCCACGTCGATGGAGGCTGGGTGCTCGAAAAGCAGTTCGCCACCTACAAGCTGGAAGGGAAAACGCTGCGCTTCGGCCCCGGCGACCCATCCCATCTGCTGACGCAGCTGCGCGGAGCAGAAGCAAAACTTCCGGGCATCAGCGTCTACGTCACTGGCTACACGCCATTTGACCGGACAATTTCGTTTGAATTTTTGTAGACTATACGGAGTAGGAGTTTATCGCCACGATGAAAACAGCCGTACTTTTCGCATTCACCCTCGCCGGGTGCCTGACGGCCCGCGCCGATTTCAGCTACATCAGCACTTCGAAAGTGACCGGCGGTTCAGCAGCTGCCATGGCCGGGCAAGCTGCTAATCGGACGACCAAGCTTTCACTAAAAGGGCAGAAACTGGCGTCCAGCACGCCGGAGAACACAGTGATTATCGATTTCGGGGCCCAAACCGTCACGACTATCAACACAGCCCAGAAAACCTACACGGTGAAGAAGTTTGGCGAAGTGAACAGTTCTGCGGCGACTGTCGACGCCACGGTCGAAGTAAAGGACACAGGCCAGAAGAAGACGGTCAACGGCTTCAATGCCAGCGAAGTGATTGTGACGGTAAATACAGAGATGGAAACAGGTCGGGGTCCCGCCATGAAGATGCAAATGGAAATGGACTTGTGGATCTCAAGCGAAGTTCCTGGCGTGGCCGAATTGCGTGACTTCTACAAGAAGAACCTGGCTAACTTTCCGTGGAACGCCATGATGGGCGGAACGAACCCAAGCATGCAAAAGGCCATGGTGCAGTTGCAGAAAAAGATGGCCGAACTGGACGGCGTGGAAGTGGAACGGGTCATCCGCGTGAAGCCAGCTGGAGGCACCCAGATGCCTGCAATGCCCGCGATGCCGCAAATGCCTCAGATGACGGCGGCGCAGCAGGCCCAGATGCAGCAGGCGATGGCCAAGATGCAGGCGATGTCGCAGCAGGGTGGCCCCGGCGCAGCCGCTGCACAACAGGCGATGGCGGCCATGGCTAACATGGGACGCGGCGGCCCAACTGCGGCGGGCGGTGCTCAGGGTTCAGGAGCGGGATCGCTGATGGAGATTACTTCGGATTCCAGCGGCTTCTCGAACGCCAGCGTATCGGATTCGGCCTTCGCGATTCCGGAAGGCTTTAAGCTCGCGCAGTAGTTTAGACCGTGCACAACGCGTAGGCGTCTTCGAGTCCCTTGATTGGCGGAGTGCCGACCGGAATGAACTCGTGTGCGAAGAAGCCCGTGTAGCCGGCATCGGCGATCGCCTTCGCGATGGGCGTCCAGTTTAATTCCTGGTTCGGTCCCAGTTCATGGCGACCCGGCACGCCGCCCGTGTGGAAATGGCCGATGGCATTCATGTTGGCCGTAATCGTCCGAGTGACGTCGCCTTCCATGATCTGCATGTGATAGATGTCAAACAGTAACTTCACGCGGGGTGATGCTACGCGCTTGCAAACTCGCATCCAACGACTGGCGAAAGACAATGGGCTGACGATTGTGGAGGCCGCCGCGCAAATGGCCACGCAACTCG
>CAIKAS010000125.1 GCA_903825445.1 uncultured Acidobacteriia bacterium | reverse complement strand
GGCTCGAACCTGTCCTCTGGCACCCATCGCCTTGATTGTAGCAACTTCCGGAAGCAACTGCTTTAAGGTTCTTCTCTCTAACGGTAGACGACACGAAAGTGACAGATTGGCGGGAATGCTGGCCAAGTGGAGATCCGAGCATAGGAGTACGCAAACGCTGCACGTCCCATTTTCAACCGTGGAGCAAGATCCTACTCCGACGGAGCGACTTGCCTAACCAGCTTCACCTGTTCCGTTTGCCCTGCCCTGATTGTCACGGCAACCGCGTGAGCATTCCTCCGCATCCAGTCCGCGTTGCCGTACTCCACATTCTGGCTGTTATCCCACGCGTAAACCTTGTAATCGCCGGGCGGAATCGTATCGATCCGAAAATGCCCGTTCGCATCCGATCGCGCATTCCGGGGCGACTCGTTGTCGCGCTGCAAGAGAACCCACGCGGCCACGGGAGCGTCATCCGCGGAAGCGTCGCCTTCCAGAACACCGCCGTCATCGCCCACCACGATCTCGATATTCCCCGCACCTGGCCCTATCGTCACGTCCGCACCCACAATATCCCGTCCGCCCATTGTGGCGCTCTTCAAATAGAGCGGCGCAGGAGCTGAGAACTGCAGGCGATAGGTTCCCGGCATAGTATCGGGCATCGTGAACGACGTACGGCTCTCATCCCACACAACCTGGGTCCCGCCAATCTCCGTCGATTGCAGCATTGTGTTGAATTGCGGCCGCACATACGACTTGCCGGTGCTGGAAATAATCTTCACGGTTCCCGCTACCGTGATCCCTGTTTCCACGTGTAACTGAATTCCATCCACATCGTTGCTGCCAACGTCGAGGGGTGCGCGCGCGATCAACCGTTTGTTCATCTGGAGCGAGGTTGCCGTAACCGTATATTCACCGGGCGGCACGTTCTTCACCGTGAAACTCCCATCCTTGCGAATCGCGCCGGACACCACCGTGCCCATCCGGCCTGACATGCTGGGCAGGCTGCGGGAAACCAGACTGACGGTGCCATTTACGTCACCAGGCAAACCGGAAACCATACCACGCACCTGCACGGTGGAGAGCGGCACCAGCGTGAAATCGACCCGTCCGTCATAGCCTGCTGCCACATCCATCGTGATGGGAGGGTGGGAATCAGCCGGACCCGGATAACACCTCTCGCTCAATTGCCTCACAATGCTGGCGGTATTGAAACCACCCAGATTAGCCGTCGCGCAGATCAGATACTTTCCCGCAGACAGTCCGGCGAAGCGATATTCGCCCAAGTCGTTGGAATTCGTCGACATACTCGCTGCCAGGGATCTCACGCCGTTCAGTACCCGCGAGCTCATCAGGCTGATCAGCGCGCCCTGCACCGGGTCACCCTGATCGTCGAGCGCCTTCCCTGCCAGTACCGCCTGGGGTACCAGTTCCAGTTTCACGGGGTCTCCCGACGTGCCGTCCAGCAGCGTCACTGAAACGGGTGTCGCGCTCGCCAACGGGTTCTTTAGGTAGCCCACACGATTCACGCTGAATGAAACGTGGCCGCACGCCAAGTGCGCCACGCTCCATCTGCCGGCAGAATCAGTTTCCACAGTGACCGTATCATCGGCAGTGGATACACTCACCCAGGCTCGCTCCACCGCCCCGCCATTCACGGAATTGACAACTGAACCGGTAATGGCGCACGTCTTGGTGTTCGGGGACTGGGCGAAAATTACCGAACACACCAGCAATGGCAACAACCTCGCTGTCACACGGGTTCCGGTCAGGGGCGCGGACTGTCTGCGCATGATTCTCAGCCTTTAGCGTAGCGCTTTGGCAGCAGTAGCGTAACGGCGTCGGGTACAATCGAAATCGTCGCCGGCAGGCTTCCAACCGCTTCTCCGTCCGCCTGCGCATCAACCGTTTCGCCGGATACCGAGGACAATTCCGCCCGGCTTGCACGCAGTACCGTAACGCCAGCCGCCTTGCCCAGACGATTCGTAATCACGGCCATCAGGAACATCACGAAGTCAATCCCGCGATGACGCTGCTGAATGACGATTTCAAAATCAGGGTCGGTCAAGCGGACGCTCTTAGCGATCTCGAAATCCCCGCCGTAGTTTCGAACTTTGCTCAGTAAGGCGAAACTCGCCACGCGCTCTACTCCATCCACAGAAATCCTGAACCGTGGCATTTCGCGGCCCAGTTGCCGCAGCCCTCCGTGCCAGTACGCGAGTTTGCCGAACTTCTTCTTTAGGTCCAGGTCCAGTTCGTGGACGATGCGCGCATCCAATCCCACTCCCGCCATGAGCAGAAAATGCCGCCGCACTTCTCCTGCACGATCAAATGCTCCCACGCCAATCCGCACTGGCACGGCTTCGAGCAGTTCCGCAGCCGCGCGATCCGGCCTTCCGCTCAAACCAACTTCATTCGCCAGTACGTTCGCCGTTCCGGAAGGCAGCGCGCCAAACACGATCTGCGAACCGACAATGCCGTTCAGAACTTCGTTGATGGTGCCGTCACCGCCAGCCGCCAGAATCAGATCGAAACCGCGCTCAATGGCAGTGCGACCAAGCTCACCGGCCATATTCGGCCCAGTGGTCGGCAGCAGTTCCACGTCCCTGCCCGCGCGCCTAAGACAGTCGACAGCAGCATCCAGACGCGCGCGCCTTCGCCCCTTCAGGCCGCCCGCAAAAGGATTATAAATGATGGCAATTCGCTGGAGTGAGTGCGAGATAATCTTAAGACCAATCGAAGTTAACGATTATAGCGATATGTCAGTGCGTGAACGCATCGGGAAGCTACGGGAGTCGATCCGCCACCACGAGCACCTTTACTATGTGCTCGATAAACCCGAGATCAGCGATGCTGAATACGACGCGCTGGTCCGCGAGCTGCAGCAACTGGAAACCGCCCATCCCGAACTGATCACGCCGGATTCGCCCACCGTTCGCGTAGGCGGCAAACCGCGTGAGGGTTTCCAGAAACTTGCCCACAGCACTCCGATGCTGAGCCTGGATAACGCGCTCACCACAGACGAGTTGCGGGCCTTCGACAACCGTGTCCGCGAACTACTGGCCGGCGTTGAGTATTCCTACGTAGCCGAACTTAAGATGGACGGGCTATCGATGGCCGCGCGCTATCGCGATGGTGTATTCGAACAGGCCATCACGCGTGGCGATGGCTCGATTGGCGAAGAGGTCACCGAAAACGCCCGTACCATTCGCTCTGTGCCGCTGCGGGTGCCGCGCGAGATTCCGTTTGAAGTGCGTGGTGAAGTCGTGCTTAATCGGCGCGCGTTTGAGCGCCTTAATGCCGAGCGGGAAAAGGCCGAACTCCCACGCTTTGCCAATCCACGTAATGCCGCTGCGGGCTCGCTGCGGGTGCTGGAGCCGAGCATCACGGCTTCCCGCCGCCTCGATTACTACACTTACTTCGCGCTGGACGAGGCGGGAAAGTTTATCTTTGAAAGCCACTGGGAATCGCTCAACTGGCTGGATGGCCAGGGCTTCAAGGTGAATCCGAAACGCCGCCTTTGCGCCAATGTGGATGAGGCCCTGGCATTCTGCGCCGAATGGGAGGCCGAACGCGACAACCTGCCGTATGAGATCGATGGCGTAGTGCTGAAGGTGGATAGCATTCCGCAGCAACAGCAACTCGGATTTACTGCCCGTGCCCCGCGCTGGGCGATAGCATTCAAGTACGCGGCGCAGCAGAGGGAAACGCAGGTCGTCGGCATTGAAGTGCAGGTAGGCCGTACCGGCGCGCTCACACCCGTCGCTCACCTGGAACCAACTCTCGTCGGCGGCGTCACCGTCTCCCGCGCCACGCTCCACAATGAGGATGAGATCACCCGGCTCGGCATTCAAATCGGCGATACCGTGCTCATCGAGCGCAGCGGCGACGTGATCCCGAAAGTCGTCCGCGTCACAAAGGAAGGCGCGGCCCGAACTCCGTTCCACATGCCACACCATTGCCCAGTATGCGGCGGCCACATCGTGCGCGAGGAGGGCGAAGCGGCCAGCCGCTGCATCAACGCCAACTGCCCCGCGCGTTTAAAGGAGTCGATCGGTTATTTCGCGTCCCGGGGCGTCCTGAATATCGATGGCCTCGGCGATGTGCTCATTGAACAGCTGGTTGACAAGGGACTCGTGAAGGGCGTCGCCGACCTTTACGATCTGACAGCGGAGCAGTTGGAAAACCTGGATCGGATGGGTCCCAAATCCACCGCCAACGTTATCCGCAACATAGATCGTTCCCGCACGTTGCCCATGCCTCGAGTCCTTGGTGCGCTTGGAATTCGCTTCGTCGGAGAACGCACCGCGGAACTACTGGCCGACCATTTTGAGGATCTTGACCGAATCGCAACCGCCTCCGCTGACGAACTTCAACAGGCACAGGAAGTGGGTCCGAAGGTTGCGGAGAGCATCCGGACTTTCTTCGACGAGTCCCATAATAAAGAGCTCCTGGACAGGCTGCGTGCTGCTGGCCTGCAGTTCAAGCACACAGCACCCAAACGCGAAGGCGGACCGCTGACAGGTCTGACTTTTGTCATCACCGGGACGCTGCCCGGCCTCACTCGTGAAGATGCGAAGGCGAAGATCGAGGCAGCCGGGGGAAAGACGGCCGCCGCCGTCAGCCGCAAGACAAATTACTTACTTGCCGGCGAGGATGCCGGCTCCAAACTGAAAAAGGCCCAAGAGCTCGGAGTTCCCGTCATTGACGAGGAGCAATTGTTTTCCATGCTGGGAGAAAAACCGTGAAACGATTCGTTATCTTGATGCTGATGGCGGCAGGAACCACCTACGCACAGAATTGGGACACGCTGGTTGATAGCTTTTTCGACGAAGCGGTATTTCCGTACAGCCCCAGCGGGGCCGTGCAGGATGGATTCCATGCGTATGACTCGCAGCTGGAAGATTTATCGCAGGCCACGATTCAGAAAGAGATCGCCGTCAACCGCCGCTTTGAAGGGGAATTTGAAGCTTTTCCCGCCGCGCGGCTGAGTCCCGATCAACAGGCGGATCGTGATCTGGTCCTGAGCAACATTCGGTCCGGGTTGTTATCCCTCGAAACCATTCGCATGTGGGAGAAGGATCCGGATCAGTACGCGTCCACTGCCAGTTCCTCGGCATTCGTCATCATGAGCCGCACGTTTGCGCCCGCCGATGTCCGCCTGAAGGCACTGATCGCGCGGGAAAAGCTGATGCCGAAGCTGTTCGCCGAGGGCAAACTGAATCTCAAGAATCCTCCGAAGATCTACACACAGGTGGCGATCGAGCAAATTCCCGGCATTGTCAGCTTCTTTCAGAACGACGTCCCGCTGGCATTCAAAGAGGTGAAAGATCCGGCGTTGACGCAAGAATTTAGCCAGACCAATGCAGTCGTCATCAAAGAGCTGCAGACATGGCTGAGCTGGTTGAAATCGGATTTGCTGCCGCGTTCCAAAGGGGATTACCGGCTGGGAGCAGATACGTACAGCAAGAAGCTGCTCTATGACGAGATGGTGGATATCCCACTCGACAGACTGCTTGAGATCGGCTATGCGAATCTGCGGGAAAACCAGCAGAAGTTCCGCGAAACGGCGAAGAAGATCGATCCACGCAAGACCCCGCAGCAGATTCTGGACGAAGCCGAGAAGGACCACACTACCGCGGATAATCTGCTTCAGACTTTCCGCGATACGCTGACCGGCTTGCGGGCATACATCGTGGACCATCACCTGATGACGATTCCATCGCCCGTCATGCCCATAGTGGAGGAAACGCCGCCGTTTGCCCGCGCGCTGACCTCGGCGTCCATGGATACGCCAGGGCCTTACGAAACAGTGGCGAAGGAGGCGTATTTCAACGTCACGCTTCCGGAGAAAACCTGGAGCGCTGCGCAAACCGAGGACTGGCTACGTTCGTTCAATCGCGGTGTTGTCACCAGCACCGCTATCCATGAGACCTTCCCAGGACACTACGTGCAGTTCTTATGGGGACCGACTGCGCCATCTAAAATTCGGAAACTGATTTCCGCAGCGACTTATACCGAGGGCTGGGCGCACTACTGCGAACAGATGATGATCGACGAGGGCTACGGTGGCAGCGACCTGAAACTGAGGCTCGGCCAGTTGCAGGACGCACTGCTGCGCAACGCGCGTTTCATCGTGGGCATTAAGCTGCACATCGGCCAGATGACGTTTGAGCAGGGTGTCGATTTCTTTGTGAAGGAGGGGTACCAGACGAAGATTACCGGCGAACGCGAAACACGACGGGGAACCTCGGACGCAACTTACCTCTACTACACACTGGGCAAACTGGAGATCCTCAAACTGCGCGAGGATTACCGGAAGCTGCGAGGCCCAGCCTTTACCATGGAAGACTTTCACAACAACTTCCTGATGCAGGGCATGCCGCCGATTAAGATTGTTCGCCGGAAGATGCTGGGCAACGATTCGCCCGTACTGTAACTATTCGGGGAATGAGTCGTCGGCGATCACTTCCAAAAGTTGCTTCGTGTGGCGTTCGGCGTGCGCTGCGGCGGCAAGAATCCACTGGTACCCGTCCATCACCGTGTACGCCCCTTTGGAGATTGCGGTGAGCGGGCGCGATTCAAGGGCGTGCCCGCGCAGGTCGGGAGTTGTTTCCAGCATTTCAGCGAATATGGCACAGTTGTCCGTATAGAGGCGGAGCGTCTCAGCCTTATCAAGCGCGGGTGCTGCCGGAATCGGCGAAGGGAACTTCGATAGGCGGCCCGGAATTTGATGGATCACGATGCTGTCCACCACTTCACAATTCTGTTCTGGCGGGGGCGGAGGGGCCGCAGCGAGGTGCTGCCGAAGCATTCCGATCACGCGTTCCTGCACGGCGACCACATGCCCTGCGATTTCGCCTATCGACCATCGCTCAGGCGAGGGCTTGAATGTCCACTGCACCGGGGTCAAGAGCTTAACGGCGCCCAACATACCATTGCGCGTTTGCTCGAGGAAGAGCAGGCCCTGGCTCAGGGCGGCCGGGGTCAGCCACGCTTGTGTGGGCGAAGAAGATGTTGTAGACATACTCGACTTATTCTAGATGACGGTATCATGCTTCTGGCTCCGGATTTTCCGGATCGCCCGGGACATCGAGAAGTTTCATCGCCACCACCGTGGCCAGTTCGTCAGCGTCCAGGTTCAGTCGGTCCGGGATGTGGATTTGCGCGTACGCTGTCAGCAATTCGACGTCGCTCCGCTCCGCGTGCTCGTCGTTCAAAACACGCGAGGCAGCTTGCAGGATGTTGAGGCTTGCCGGATCCACTGCAACTACTTTACCGGTTTGTTGACCGTGAAGGAATAAAGGCTATCGCCCGCGCCGACCAGCAGATGCTGTTTGCCATCCAGCATGTAAGTCGTCATGCCATTGCTCGGCGCAGCCATCAGGCCCGAATGCCAGAGGATCTTGCCATTCGCCGGATCGAAGGCGATGATGTTTGTCCCGTTGCCCGTAAACAGCAGATGCCCCGCCGTGGTCAGCATGTGGCTCGCGCCTCCGCCGCCTGGCCAATCGTGATGCCAGGCGATTTTGCCGGTTTTGTAATCGATTGCGATCAACGCGCCGCCTTCGCTGCCTGCGCCGCTATCGATGCCGCCATAGCCTTCCGGATGGTCGTCGGTATCGGTCTGATAGAAGACCGCCCAGGACTTGCTGACGCCGACATAGAAGAGGCCAGTCTCAGGATCGAAACTCGCGGACACCCAACTGGTAGCCCCGTTCGAAGACGGCAGCACCAGCGCGCCATCCGGCTTCGGGTACTTTGCGGGATCGGGAATCGGCTGGCCTTTGGCGTTCAGCCCCAGATTCCAGTTCATGCCATCGATCATCGGCGCAGTGAGAATGTGCTCGCCGTTAGTCCGGTCGAGAACGTAAAAATAGCCATTCCGGTTGGCCTGCGCCACGAGCTTCCGCGGCTTGCCGTCGAGGACTCCATCGATCATGATTACCGATTCGGTGGAATCCCAATCGTGCGTATCGTGCGGCGTTGCCTGGTAGTACCAGACCATCTTGCCGGTGTCGGGATTGATCGCGATGATCGAACAAGTGAAAAGATTGTCACCCTTGCGGCTCTGTTCCGCCATTACAGGATTCGGATTCCCTGTACCCAGGTAATAGAGATTCAGTTCAGGATCGTAGCTGCCGGGTATCCAGGTCTGCCCCGTAGCATGGGCGGCGGAGTATTCATCCGGCCATGTCTCGATGCCAGGCTCGCCCTTGCGCGGCGTGGTGTTTGTCTTCCACTGCGTCTGGCCGGTTTCAGGATCCACGGATTCGATGAAGCCGGGGTTATCCAGGTGATCGCCGCCAACACCCACCAGAATATGGTTTCCAATCACGATCGGAGCAGCCGTGGTCGTGTAGTCGAGCTTTGGATCCGTAATTCGAACTTTCCAGCGTTCTTTGCCATCCGCGGCGTTCAGGCAAACCAGGTTGCCATCCGGCGTTTCCATATATAACCAGTTGCCGTAGATGCCAAAGCCCCGATTGCCGTTAGTGTTACCCGTGTTTGGCGGGTAGGCGTAATGCCAGAGTTCGCGACCGGTGCGGGCATCCGCGGCCCAGCCATTGTTGGGCGAGGTGAAGTACAAAACACCGTTGACCAGCAGCGCCGGAGACTTGATACTCACGGGTGTGCCAGCCGGACCTGGCGTGAAGCGTGTTGCCCATTCGAGCGAAAGGTCGCCTACGTTCGAGGAGTTGATTTCCTTGAGTGGACTGAAGCGCCTGCCGGAATAGTCGCCAAAGAAACTCGGCCACGCATCGGCTGGCGGGTGCAACAGCATGTTTTTATCCACGCCTTGCGCGGATGCTGGAATTGGCGTCAGCGCCAACAGGAGAACCGTTGCCGCCTGACTCACGAGACTGAATTTGCTCATGTTCATAATTAGTGATTCACCACAAATGTATAGAGGCTGTCGCCGGCAATGACCAAGAGGTGCTGCTTGCCATCGAGCATATAGGTGATCGGGCCAGCGCTCGGGCTACCGAACAAACTGGAATGCCACAGGATCTTGCCGTTGGCCGGATCGAAGGCGATGACGTTGGTGCCATTGCTGGTGAACAGCAGGTGTCCGGCCGTGGTCAGCATATGGCTCGCGCCGCCACCTCCCGGCCAGTCGTGCTTCCAAACAACCTTGCCCGTTTTATAGTCGAGGGCGAGCAGCGCAGCGCCGTCGCTGCCCAACGAGCTGTCCACGCCGCCGTAACCTTCCGGATGATCGTCCGTGTCGGTCTGATAGAAAACGCTGTAGGTGCGGTTTACGCCCACGTAGAACAACCCCGTCTGAGGATCGAAACTCGGCGCTGGCCAGTTGGTCGCGCCGCCGGACGCGGGAGATACAAGGGCGCCGTCGGGTTTCGGATACTTCGCCGGATCCGGGATCGGCTGGCCGTTGGCGTTGAGGCCTTTGGTCCAATTGATCGTATCGATCAGCGGTGTGGTGAGGATGTGCTGGCCATTGGTCCGGTCCAGCACAAAAAAGTAACCGTTGCGATTGGCCTGGGCGAGCAGCTTGCGCGGCTTACCGTCAATGACGCCATCGATCAGAACCGGTGCTTCCGTGGCATCCCAATCGTGTGTATCGTGAGGTGAGGGCTGGTAATACCAAGCCATTTTGCCCGTGTCCGGATTCAGCGCCACGATGCTGCAGGTATAGAGATTGTCGCCCTTGCGGCTCTGTTCGGCCATCACGGGATTTGGGTTCCCGGTGCCGAAATAATACAGATTCAGTTCGGGATCGTAGCTCCCTGGAATCCAGGTTTGTCCAGCACCGTGGGCTGCGGCGTATTCATCCGGCCACGTCTCGATGCCGGGCTCACCCTTGCGTGGCGTCGTGTTCCATTTCCACTGGACCGCGCCGGTTTCGGGATCGAGCGACTGGAAGTAACCGGGGTTATCCATGTGATCTCCGCCAATGCCGGCCAGGATGTGGTTACCGACTACGATGGGCGCCGCCGTCGAGGTGTAGTCGAGCTTGGGGTCGGCGATCTGGACCTTCCAGCGTTCCTTGCCGGTTGCCGCGTCCAGACTCACCAGATGGCTGTCCGGCGTTTCCATGTAGAGCCAGTTGCCGTACATGCCAAGTCCGCGGTTCCCGATGGTGCTGCCGGAATTCGGCGGGTACGTGTAGTGCCAAAGTTCCCTGCCCGTCCGGGCATCGACGGCCCAGGCATTGTTCGGAGCCGAGAAATATAAAATGCCATTGACCATCAAAGGAGTCGATTTGATCGCCACGGCCGGTGCCGCCCCTGCTCCGCCTCGACCGCCCGCAGCCGCCGGTGCTCCACCGCGACCGCCAGCAGGACCGCTGGCTCCGGCCGCACCGCCGCGGCCACCACCACGTCCTGTAGTCGCGGTAGCAGCACCACCAGGGGGAACAAATGCCGCGCCGCCGGTGAACCGCGTAGCCCAGAGCAGCGAAAGCTCGTGGACGTTTGAGGAATTGATCTGGGTGAGCGGGCTAAAACGTCGGGCCGAATAATCTCCGTTGTAGGTTGGCCAGGCATCCACGGGTTGTTTCAGCAGCGTGGCCCGATCCAGACCCTGCGCCCCGAGGTAAACGCAGCCCGCCAAAAAAACAGAACCCAAAATGAGTGAGCGGCCGGTCATTTCAAAGTCACCAGGTAGGCCGTCATGTTGTGCATGTCGGCATCGGTATAAGTTCGAAGCAGGTCGGAGTGGGCCTTCATGGGATCGTTTACGACGACCTTCGGCACATCTCCATTGCGCGTGAACGAACGGAACGCACCGGAGGCGTCGTGGAGCGTCACAGAGAAATCGTCGATGCGGTCCAACGGCCCCGAGACGGTTTCACCGCTGGGCAGCGTGACGGTTACGGTGCGCTGACTCCGGGAGGGCGTACCTGTCGCCGCGCCACGTCCGCCGCGTCCGCCACCGGGAGCGAGCCAGCGGCCCTGAAGCTGTTGCGGTGAGTAACGGCTGCCGATTCCCTTCAGGTCGCCGGTTACCGAATGGCATGTATTGCACTTGCCTGCTCCGTTGAAATAAGCTTCGCCCTTCTTCGGATCGCCGGTCAGAACATCCAGAAATGTATAGGTCGTGCGGTGGCCAGCACCATAGGATTGGACGCGCAGCCAGGCGGCCACGTCCAGGATTTCCGCGTCGGTCAGGGTCGACTTCGGCATGCCTTTATCCGGGCGGCCATCACGGATCGGCGGGGTCAGGAGAATGCCCTTTTCGTCATCCAGCACGTAAAGCGACCGGACGAGATCGGTGTTGTCCTTGCCGGTCATGCCCTTGGCGGTCGCTCCGTGACACTTGGCGCAGTTCGCCGCGAAGAGCGTGCCTCCACGGGCCACCGCCGCCGCATCTTCACGCGACGCGGTCACGGCCGCCGGGGTGGCGGAGATGGTAGCTTTCTCTCCGCTGCCGGTTTGAGCGGCTGCGGTGCTCACGGAAATAGCTGCTATGAATGCTGCGCCCAACAGCGCTGGATTTACATAACGCATGACTGCCTCCAAAACAATTTCAAATCTGAATATATCCGGGATGATGAGGAAACAGGCCAAAACCCCACCCTTGCAGGTAAGTCTCTGGCCTGTCTGATCCGCATCCAGTTTCTATGCGAGAGCTTTCCGGCAGTACTCCACGCATTTGTGGAGTTCGGTCAGCACGTCTGAATCGGGCGGCGTCTGGTATTCGTACTCAATCGTCGCCTGGAACTTCCACTTATTCTTCTTCATCAGCTGCAGAACCTCCACGATAGGTACGTCGCCCTGGCCAAACGGCACAGTTGCTCCGGTCAGCTTGCGATCTTTCACGTGGACGTGTGTGACGTGGTCGTGATATTTGGTGAGGAACGGAATCGGCGAGGTCTGTTGCCCGACCAGGAAGTGGCCGAGATCCAGGTTGATGCCGTTATACTTCGAGACCTCCATGGCTTTTTCCCAGTTCTCCGGGGCTCCGAACGCTTCACCACCTGCACCCGCAGTGTGGCCATGATAGCCAATCATCATCTTGTGCTTATCGGCGAACGAGCCCAGGCGCTTCACGTCGGCCAGATTTCCCTCGGTTGAGAGCGCGTGACAGCCGAGCGTCTTCGCCACGTTGAAAAAGTAATCGGTAACCTCGTCGCTGAACGAGTTAAAGTTGTCGATCTTGAGTATCTGGATCAGCACGCCCGCATCTTCAAATTTCTTGCGGAAGTCTTTGATCTTGTCCATCGAGAGGGCCAGCCGCCACTTGCTGAGGGCCTCAGCCGCCGCCAGCTGCTCAGGAGTCAGGGGTGCGCGTCCGCCACCGCCGCCACGTCCGCTACCACCTCGCGCCGCAGCGCCACCACCACCACGTCCGCTGCCACCACGTGCCGCTCCGCCAGCCGCTGGTCCACGGCCAGGCGCATCGTTGGCGGAAGCGTACACACCGGGTGCTCCTAGGAACGCTTCTACGGGCTGGAGCCGGAGTTCAGTCGCACTCAGATCCAGCTGCGTCATATATTCCAGAATTTTGTCGGCAGTGCCGGACATTCTGTTGAAACTGTAGGGGGCGTTGATGCCGACCTGCACACCTCCCCATTTGGAATCGGGCTTCGCGGCAAGCAGTGAACTCGCCGATGCGGCCGTTATCGCTAACTTACCGAAATCGCGTCTTGTAAATTCCATGGTGGACCTCTCTTAACCCGATCAGTATATACCTTGTACCGCTTCGTGCAAATCACCGCGTCTAAAACGATAGAAACCTGACATTCCACAAATCTCCGGCACGGCACTACCCCGACTGACCGCTGTGGCTCATTTTGTGCTTTAGTGGTGGATTTTAGCCACCATATGCCGACGCCGGGGCACCCGAGAAATACCTTAAGTCTTTCGTTTTCAATTGGCAGGACCGTGGCCCGGCAATTGCCACTCCAGGTGGCGGAGGAGAACACGCCACCATGGATCGTTATACAACGCTTTTTCTGGCCAGTCTCGGAGTCCTTTTCATCTTTGCCGGGTACCAGTTGTTTTGCGGCTTGCCTGCGGCAAATGCCGATGGGAGCAACACGAACTGGAGGACTGTGTTCTTCCTTAACATCGTGCCCGGAGTACTGTTAGCACTGCTGGGAACAGGAATCCTTATGGCGCAAGTCCGGGGAGTCATTTCATCGGGTCAGACAGTTCGGCGCCATGCACCAACTTCGCAGGGGAGTGCGGGACACCGGGTCTATGCGTCCCTACGCTCGCGAACGGCGTAGGTTGGCTGCCCCTGGTATATCCTGTCGTTGGATGAAGCTCACATTTCACGGCGCCGCGGGTGGCGTTACAGGGTCTCAGCACAAACTTGAATCAAACGGGGCCACGATTCTGCTCGATTGCGGCATGTTCCAGGGACGTCGCAAAGAGGCAGAACGCAAGAACAGGGAGATGCCATTCCCTGCCCGGTCCATCGACGCCGTGGTTCTTTCGCATGCCCACATCGACCATAGCGGCCGTCTGCCATTACTGGTGCAGGAAGGCTTCCATGGCCCAATCTACACGACGCCGGCCACCATCGACCTGTGCGCTTCGATGTTGCGGGACACCGCCCATATCGCCGAGAGCGACGCCAGTTTCGTGAACAGGCACCACCCCGGTGAAGATCCCGTGGAGCCGCTTTATACGATGGCCGATGCAGACGCGACGATGCCGCTGTTCCGGCCAGTGCCCTATCGAACACCCACAGAGATTGCAGGCGGCCTGACGATGGAGTCTTTTGATGCCGGCCATATTTTGGGCTCATCTTCGATAGTGCTGACTGACGGAAAGACCCGCCTTGCTTTCTCGGGCGATGTGGGGCGACCGGGATTGCCGATCATCCGTGATCCAGAAGCAATGCCGCCCGTGGACTACCTAATCATGGAGAGCACCTACGGGAGCCGCAAGCATCCACAACAGGGTGAAGCGCTCGGCAGGCTGGAAGCTGTCGTGAAGAGAACCATCGGACGGGGAGGACGGCTGATTATTCCGGCCTTTGCGGTGGGACGCACGCAGCAGATCGTGCTGCTGTTACATCAACTCATCGACGCGGATCGGATTCCCCCAGTGCCAATGTTTGTGGATAGCCCATTGGCTGTGGACGTCACCAAGACTTTTCGAGCCCACCCCGAATGCTTTGATGCGGAAACAGTGAAGTACCTGCAGGAGGGTGAGGATCCGTTCGGCTTCAAGCGGCTCAGCTATGTTCGCGACGCGGAAGGGTCGAAGAAGCTGAATGATCTGCGGGGGCCATTCATCGTTATCTCGCCTTCTGGAATGTGCGAAGCGGGACGGGTGCTGCACCACCTTGTGCATAATGTGGGTGATCCCAAGAATACAGTCCTAATCACTGGTTACCAGGCGGAAAACACGTTGGGACGCAAACTTTTGGCTGGAATGAAATCAGTTCGCATATTTGGCGTTCCCACGGAAGTTCGGGCGGAGATTCAGTCGCTCGACGAACTGAGCGGCCATGCCGACGCGGGGGAACTCATCACGTGGATGAAACCGATGACGCCAACTTTGAAACGGGTGTTCCTCGTACACGGGGAGCCCGGGGAATCGGGCCCGCTGGCAAAGACCATTCAGGCTACCTATGGGATCGAGGCGATTCCCGTCAGCCCGGGGCAAATATTCGACCTCAATTCGCTGTAACAAAAAGTACGTCCGAAGCGGTCTAATATACTGACAGGATAAGGCAAAATCAACTATGAGCTCTCCGCAGATGAACTACCAGGCCCCTCCGCCGAACAATTCCAACGTCATGCAGACGGTGGCCATTGCCGCAATCGTCGCCTCGATTGCAGCCAATCTTTTCCTCCTTTACCAGGTCAACAGCCTGAAAGACGATACGGCGCACTCGCGCGACGTACTCCAGGGTGAGATCGACACGCTGAAGGAAACGAACTCAGCGATGACAGCCACGCAGCGTAAGCATCTGGATGAACTGAAGGACGATCTCGACGCGCGTTCACGTCAGTTGGCCGCGCAAGCGAATCAGGCCAAGAAGGAAGCGGTTTCCTACGCGGACGAAAAGAGCAAGGTTTTGGAATCCGAACAGCAGAAGACGGCGCAGCAGGTTGGGCAGGTCAGTACCGCTATCTCCGAAGTCAGCAAGAGGGCCGATACAGCCAACGCTAAGATCGATAACGTCAACAACGACGTTAGCGGCGTAAAGCAGG
>CAIKAS010000124.1 GCA_903825445.1 uncultured Acidobacteriia bacterium | reverse complement strand
GCCTCCCGCAAGAGAATGTGGGGCGGGTTGGTAATCGAGATTGGTAATCTGCCCATCTAACCGGGGTTGACCTTGGCCTGATTTGCAAACAGCCCCGATCTGAGACTGGGGGGCGGGCAATCCTGCCCGCAGCCGCCTTTCCAGGCGGCTTTTACCCGCGCAGCCGCCGATGGAGGACCGCACTCGGGACGCCCGGCCGACGGCACCCTCTTAAATCCCTCGTCTAAACCAAATCCACAGGCACTACGTCCGACTGGCAACCAAGGCGTCGCCGACCCCGACCTCGACCCCGAATTGCGCGGCGGTAAGCTGGCCATCCGCGGCACGCGCCTCCCCGTAGAACTCATCCTCGAATGCCTCGCCAACGCCGTGCCCCTGCCCGATATCGACGAGTCGTTCCATAACGTGCTCCCTCACGCTGCGCTCTACCAGGTTTTGAAAGTCGCCTCCGAATTCGCCGGTGGGTTTCATGTGGCTGCCTGAGTAATCGTCGCACCCTCCACTCGTCAAAGCCGCACAATTAGCCGCCGGTTCACCCCATTATCGGCGTGAATCTGCGTTTATCGGCGGCCGAAGGGGTTCACTATGTGATCGCTGCCCCTAAATGGTGTAAAATTATACGTAGTATTATACGTACGTTCTAAACGCGTGCAATAGATCGACGAAAAGAACCTGAGGAAAAATGGGAACACTAGGTCTCGCCAATCGCAGTTTTGGCTTGTTCGCGGACGAGGTCTTCAATTCTGCCGACCTTAACAGGCGCAGTTCTGAGGTTCTAAATCGAGCCCGCGAGAATCCAGTAACCATTAACCGCAACAAGGAGCAGTTTGCTCTGCTGCGGCGCGACCAGGCTGCCCGGCTGGTCCTGGTGTCAAACCAGTTCGGACCAATTGTCGAGTTGATCAATGGGGCCATCTCAGTAATCGAAAAAAGAGAACCGCCCGCCGCCCTCTCTTGGTTAAAGGCATTCGACGCCGATGATTTGAGGAAGATGACCAGGGAGGTCCTCGATGGCTGTAGCGCAGCCTTGCGTGAAACCGGAGACTGGAAAACCGTCGATGCAGTAATCCACGAATGGCGCGAAAGCGGGCTCATGGCGCTGACACCCTCGATCAGAGAGGCCATGGAGTCTTCCGCCGACGAATCTGTCTTGCCTGATCCCAGGTCGCTTCTGGAAGGGGAGCCAGAAGTTGCACCAACCGGACGAGCCTAACGCCGGCCTGGCGCCGAGCCTGACGCAAAAGAGGAGGAAATTAGCCGCCGATGGACGCCGATACACGCCGATAAAGCACTCAAAGGGCATGAACCACCGTCGGGCCTCGCGCAAATCTCTCCCTGGGCTCACTTCCGCAAATCGTCAAGAAACTCCGAAGCAGGCTCTACCCCAGTCACCAGCAAATGATCCCTCGCGCGTGTGCATGCCACATACAGCAAATGCCGCTCCGTGTTGTAAACCTCTTCAAGATCCGAATCGTCCGTCACGCTCTCAATCCGTTCTTGAAGCGGAATCACCTCATCGTCACAAGCCATCACCACAACCGTCCGAAACTCCAGTCCCTTCGCAAGATGCATGGTGCTGACGGAAGCCATGCCAGTGGTGGTCTCCAAATGATCGTCCAGCACCTTATACGGAATCCCCGCGCGCTCAACCGCCGCCCGTGCCCGCTCCAGTTCGGCCTGCGAGCGAACAAACACCCCAATCTCGTGCGACACAATCCCCTCGCTGCCCCGCTTGCGCAGCCACTCACCAACAGCCTGAATCTCTGCCTCGCGCGTTCCCGCCACAACAACCTCAGGCGGCGGACCATTGAACGTCGAGACCGTACCCTTCCGGCTCTCCATGTTGCCGTCCACATCCGACACCTCCGGACCCAGCAGTCTGTCGGCCCGCGCACGGATCTGATGCGAAGTCCGGTAATTGATCCGCAGCGTGAACGACCGTCCACGAACATCAACCCCAAGAGCCTTCCACGAAAACGGTTGTTGAAAAATTCGCTGCCCCAAATCGCCGGCGAAGAACAGCCCGTTCACGCGCCCGCCCCCGAGCGCGGCCAAAAACCGCAATTGCGCCACGCTCACATCCTGCGCTTCGTCTACAACCGCAAACTCAAACGGCGCGTGCCCGCCTTCCCGAAGCTTCGCTGCCACCCGGCTGAATACCTCGGAGTGAGTGACCAGTCCCTGCGCCCTTAGCCCGGAACGCACACGCTCAAAGATCTGCCACAACACCGCCCGCTGCGCCTCCTTGAGCCGCGTCTTCCGCCCCAACCGCACCACGTCGCGATACTGTTCCCAACTCTCCAGTTGCCACGCGTCGACCACCTGCTCCCACTCCGTTAACAGGAACTGCGTCGAGAACTTATGCCCCGCCACAGCTTCCGCCGCTGCGGAAACAAGACCTCGCACTACGCTCTGCGAAGCGATCTTTGCCTTCCCGAAATTCACTTCATACAGCCGCCGCCCAATCGCATTCATGGACAGCACTTCAAGTCGCTCGCCCAGCCGAGGCTCATTACTGATCAGTCGCCGCAATTTCGCACGCAGCGCGTTCGCCAGCGCATCGGTAAAAGTCGTCAGCAGCACCCGTGTATCCGGCTTCGTACGCACCAAAAACACCGCCCGATGCAGTGCAACAATCGTCTTCCCCGTCCCAGCCGAGCCAGCCACTCGCGCAGGACCGCTGTAATCCCGCTCTACCAGACTTCGCTGCGCCGGATGCAGAAAGACAGTCCACTTGTCCCAAGGATAATCGAGCGCCCGCTCCAACTCTTCCACGTTGGCCATCGTGCGGAATCGCCGCTGTGCATCGGGATGCGCGAACGGATCGGCCCCCACAGCCACAGGCTTGGAAACCACCGGAGTGCCACCAGTGGCCAACTCCAGCAACGCCTCCGCTGCCTCACTCGGAAGATGGTCGGCGAGTTCCAGCAGCGTATCTTCATTGGCACGCCGCACGTCCGGCAACCACTCCGCCGGAACACCATATTCCAGCAACATGTCATCAGGAATATCGGCAAACAACAGCGGCTTCGCGGCCACCACGGAAACAGGGCGGGCTTTGACGACGACCGGCTCGACCACTTCCACATACTTCGGAACCGCGACCTCATGCACCGTCTCCCGGATCTCCACAAACTGCGCCGCCCCGGTTTTCGGATGCGTCTCCAGCTTCCTGCGCTCAGCCCACTGGTAAGCATCGTCATGATGCCCCACATAGCAAAGCAGCAGACTGGAGTCGGTTCGATGTACGATCAGCCGGATATCGCTGCTCACGCGAATCGACCAGAACCGGCGATCCTTCGCCTTATCCAGCTTGTGAAATTGCAGACTCGGGTGCGCCGGATTCAGCTGCAGATCGAACGCCGCCGTCTTCACGGCTTTCTGTTCTTCGCCCGTCAGCTTCGCCAGGCTATCCGTAAATGTGTCCGCAATCCGGAATTCCATAACCGCACCTTAGGATGGTTTCCACGCCGTACGAAATCCAAGTTCGCGATTCATCTGAAACGGCCCACAGCACTGCACCGCAAGTGTCGCGCAAACATCCGGAATGCGACGATTCTGCCGCTTCGTCGTGGGTTTCGAGACCTCCGTCGTCACCACGCACCGTCCCTCTCCGCCAAGCGCATACGCGATAAGAAACGGGTCGCGACCGATCTCTTCTATTTCATCGTCCGCCAAATCTCGCGCATAACCGTCATTGACCACGCGCCGCAGCAACGCGGCATCCACGCCCTCCTCCAGCACAAGCGCGGCCTGAACCTCCGGGTTCTTAACCCACTCCCGCAGTAATCCGTCCGGCCGACCGCCCAACACCTCGTCCATTACCTCAAGCGGGATCTTAATTCTCCCTTTTTCAGCCTGGTAACGCATCCAATCCCAGAATTCGGGAACCTGATCCATCGGGTAATAGGTATTATCCGCCGTGATCAAAACGTTGGCATCGAGCAGGTACAACACCTATCGCGCGCCCCTGACAGCGCTCGGGCCGCGTGTCGAATCGGGAAACAGCAGCGGCCCCACGTTCCGGGGCTTGACGCCAAGCACCTGTCCCGCCTTCGTGTACGTCGTACTTCCCTCACCCAGCGACCGGCGCACCAGATCCAGAAGTGCCGCACCCATATGATGCCGGCGAACCACGTAGTAACTCGGGCCTCCGGTCTTCTGCTTCTCCGCCTGCCTCGCCTTGGACGACAGCCATTCCTCGCGAAACCGAGTCGTTAGCTCCGTCCACAGTTCCCGGCTGATGAACCCGGCGCGAAACAGCCCGTAGGAAACCATCGCGCGGCTGATCTTGAAGCGCTCGGCAAACGTCGAAATCTGTGCAAAGGCATCATCGGGACGAACAGGCAGATTCCGGCCGAACGCCGCCAGTTCGGACGCGGGTAGTAGAATTTGGCTCGCCACGTCGTTGCAATACCGTTCAACCGCGCTTTCCGCGTCCGAACCACTAACGCCGGTCGCACCCAGCCATAAATGCGCCAACTCGTGCAACGCTGTAAACGACCACGCCTGCCGCGCATCCTGATCGTTGATGACGACCAGCGGAGCGATCGCATCCGAAACTGCGAACCCGCGAAACACTTCAGCTGGAATATTGGTATGGTGGCTCCCCAGATTCCCAAGCAGCAGCACAAACACGCCCGCCGCTTCGATCTTTTCGCGAAGGTACGCAAACGCCTGATCTACGTTCTCTCGCGCCTGGAAATCCGGCAGCGAAAAACCGATTTGTTTCGCGATAATCGCCGCCAGTTCCTTTGCGGGAGTTTCCATTTTGGCGGACCCGACAAACGGCAGCGTGTCGCCTTCGCTGTCATCCAGCATTGATCGAATCAGATTCTGGCGGCTCCTGATATCGCGGATAAGCGCGTCAAGCTCCGGCGTGAACTGGCCCGCTCCCTGAACCGTCCGGAAATCCTGTCCCCGGTCGCCCTTCCTCGGAGGCTCGTCAAGATAGAAAACGAGCAAAGATCGGCGGTATGCCTTCGCCATCTTCAACAGCAGCGTCCGGGTCGGTTCGTCATCGCCCAGCTCCATGGCAGTAAGGCGCTGCGCTGCCGACAAGCCGAAGGCGTCCTTCAGGCCAATAGCGTGCGCACCCTCTTCGAGGGTCATGCCAGCCGTCTCTCTGGCCCAAACCAGAATCTGAGGATTTAGCGTGCCCACGGGTACCTACCAATGTACCGGATTGGCAAGACCTCAGAAACCTCGCATTCGGTTACCGTGACGATGGCACACTAGAATGTCCTGAAGGCGCCATCAACGATGGCTCCGATTCCGCCGCTCGGGGAAACAGCTATCGACGAGATTCTACGGCCCCCGGTTGGAACCGAACCAATCAACCTGGACTGCCGGTCCACGAATACCAGATTACCGGAAACCCCAAGAACCACGCGGCCACGCAGGGAATCCACCGCGAAAGCGGTTGCGTCGTCAATGCCGCTCAAATGGATCTCAGAATACGGTTGTCCACTCCACCCAATGATGAGCACCTTCCCGGAGAGTTGGTCGTAAGCGAATACATTCCCTGAGCCGAAATCGTACGCCAGGCTCGAAACCTCGTCTACATCTGAAATCATGCCTTTGCCGATGGGTGATAACGAGCGCAAATCGAGCAAAATAAATCGTCCGGTTCGGCCTTCGCTCGCCATCAGTCTGTCTGGCCCAACGGCTATCGCCGTTAGATAATAAGGTATTAATTGGGACACCCGGTACGAAGAACCACACGCAACTATCAGTGAACTTTCCGGGCTCGACAAAACCATGTAGAGATCGGAACCGTTTGGTGCGCCGGCCGCATCGCTGATAACGTACCTGCCCCGGAACGGCGAGACGTCACAGCTAGCCCTCAACCCTGACGCGGAAACGCCTCCGTAGGGGTCCACGACTACAAAACCTCCACCCAAAGCAGTCAGTATTGTTCGACCGAAAGCGCCGCCGAATGACGAGACTCCAATGAAAGTGCAAACCGCAAACGCCAGGGTTATCCTGACGCGATAATTGATTCTGTGGATAATCATTGCCTAACCTCTACCTCGGCGTTCTTAACCCACCGCCCAAACCAGACTCTGAGGGAGTCGGACTTCCAGACCACCGTCAAGCCGCTCGCAAATCCAACCAGGAAAGCAGTTAGGAGCTGAGACGGGTTCAGTTCCAAACCGAAGACGACCAGCTTGCTTCCGCCCACAACAAAAAGAATGCTTATCATTTCAGCAATAACGCCAAATGCCGCCGCCGCGGCCACGGCGCGTGGCGTTACCGTCGACTTACTGTTGCTCGGCAATAGGCTACAGAAGGCAACCCCTGCGAACGATCCGCCAATAACCACGACAAACAGGCTCCAGATCGACGGCAGCAGCCTCACCGGAAGCACGATCTCTAGCGGCCTCTCATTGCCTCCATATTCGGCTCGATAATTCAGTGCCAGGCTGAGCTTGGTCTGTGGGTCAGCCAATCGCCGTGGGGCAATGGACGCGACTAGCGCGTGAAATAAATTAGGCCTCACCCGGATCGTGAATGCGTGGTTGCTCGTGCCTTGAGAAACCGTAAGTACAGGGCGGGCCGGCTCAGCAACGAGTAAATCCCACAGAGCGGGATCATCGGCGCGCAGCGTGGGCTTAGGATCAACGGCGATCTTCGTGTCTTCAAGGACATTTCGGAAGTTCAGCGCGATTGAAGTCTCGGATCCGACACTCACATCGAACGACGCAGGAAAGTCGCCCGGTAGCGTGAGAGGGTCCTTAGACGTGAAGGAATGAACGGGAATCTTGACGCCTCCCGCGTGCGGCTGGGCTCCATCCAAAATCGAAAACTCGACGTCCCTCCAAGAGTCCGCGAAGGCCCCAACCGGAGTGCACATGATCTTAAACGGATCGCAAGACTGATCGTCGTCCGTTGCATTGCAAACGAAAGCGTCATAAGCATAGTGCGATCCCGCCCTTGCCGTTGCTGAAGCGAGATCGATGTAGAGTCGGAATTTGTTGTCGCGCGTCGTGGCGACAGCGGCATCGCGCTTGAGGATGTCAGTTTCTGAGGCGCTGCTGTTTCGCTCTGCGCGCGTAGTAAATCGAATCTCGCCGTCTGGAAGCCTAAGCGTTGCAAAGGTGATGTCGGTCTTTGCCTCAATCGGGGCCACAAGCACAAATAGGAGGAGCGCAACCAGAAATCCAAAGCGATGAACGAATGCGGCCACCCTGCCACGGGGCACACCCCTCATTTCACAGGGCCAGCGAGCCGCATCAGAATGCGTTTGCTCAAAGGGAGGCCGTTCGCGGCATCTTAAAAAACGGAGCTCTTGGGCTGCTTTCAAAACTTCGCTCCTCGAATGGGTGCTAGTCAGTATACACTCAATCCCGACCCGGGCGCGACGTGTCGATTCATCCTCTCCATCCCCCGTCACTCCACCCGAAAAACCTTCATCACCTCATCCCCCAGATGATTAATCACCTTCACCGCAATCCGCCCGTTCTCCGGCTTATCGAACGCCCGCGACACATCGCTGTTCAGCGACGCCCACGCCTCCTCATTGATCTCCGCCTTCAGCGTAGTCTTCAGCGCCTTGTACGGATCGCCCGATCCCAGAAAATACGCCTGCCGCACGAAGAAACTCTCCTCGTTGTAATCCGTATCGATAAACCAGCACGCAATCCCGTCCGCCCCGTCGCTCCGCACCTCGCCCGTATTCGGATGAAACACGTCCACCCCGTTCACCTTCACCCGTATCTGCGCCTTCCCATCCTTCCGCCCCGCCTCCTGCTCCACCGGAATGACGTCGATATCCGGCTCTCCGAAGATCACGAACAAATTCCCCTTGCCCGTATTCTTCAGTTCGTCCGACATGTGCAGGTCCGCGTTCATCCGCGCCTTCAACACCGGAATCCGCCCCAGCTTATCGAACTCCGCCGAACGCGCATCGTAATTGAATGCGCACGCGATCAGCACGTCGAACCCGGCATCGCCCGCCTCCCGCGCCGCCGCCACTAGATCCGGACGCGACACCGTCCCGAACTCCGGCCCAATGAAGATCGCCGCTCGCTTTCCCGAACTTCCCTCCGCATATCGACCCTCGGCGCACACCAGATACCCCGGCCACGGCGCGATGGATGAAAACGTGATCTTGTCTTCCTTGTGCGCCTGCTGGACTCCCGCCGTCTTCAGGTTCTCCAGAATCATCCGGACGAAATCCTGCTCGTCGCCGCCTTTTGATTTGGCCCCGTCGATTAGTTCGTCGTTCTCATCGACAGCGAGGACGCGATGTGGGGACAGGCTTTCGACGGTGAATGGACCCGCGACACGCACTTTACGTTTGTCCTCGTAGGGTTTGTCGTAGAGGTATTCGAAGTCGGCCTTAGCCGCGATGGATGCGTCGACTTCCTTCTGGCGCGCGATCCGCTGCTGCCACCATGCGGCATGTAGTTTCTTTGCCGGCTCGGACCATTTGTCGGGCGATTCGCGCGGGATTTCCCATTCTTCCCATTTCTGTTTCAAGGCAGCGTTGAGTTGTTCTCGTAGCGGTTCAAGTGTCGATTGGAACTTCTCCCAAATCACGTCGATCTCGGTATTGTTTGCGATTGACTTCAGCGTTACGTGCGCGACGCGATCATACACAAAGCCCTGCCGAATGTTTGCGTGAGTAGTAGCTCCCGAAGGCACCGATTTCGTGATCTCAGCTTCTTTCTTCTGGCCTTCCTCACTATCTGCGAGTAGGTAGTACGAATAGCGGGCTCCCATGATCCGCGCTCGAGCGAGCGCCAGAGCGACGCGCGAGGTATCGATCGTGATCCAACGCCGTCCCCACTGTTCGGCGACATACGCAGTCGTTCCCGCTCCGCAGGTCGGGTCGAGGACTAGATCTCCCGGATCGGTCGCCATCAAGATGCAGCGCTGGACCATCTTTGCTCCGGTTTGTACAACATAAACCTTTGCATCGGTAAAACTTCCTGTCGTTGTGTCGGTCCAGATGTTTGGAATTGGCACCACGGAAAAGTCATGAAAAAAACGCACAAAACCAATAGACGAAGCCCGCGCCTCAACACGATTTGCCTTGACGAGGCGATCTATGCCGTGAATTGGGGTGGCCCATTGCCGCTTGCCAGACTTGTAGGTGGTTCCTCTGAATACATAGTCGTAGACCGTCGTGGAGGCGTTCGTTTGCGAAGTGAGGGGTTTGACCGAGTAGATTCTCTGCTCGTCCGGTCCGCCTTCGTACCGAAGATCGGCGCTACGATAGCCTGCGTCGTCCTGGAGAAACTTGTACTCGTAGGCAAATAGGCTGAGCTGCTTCACCTGAAACGCCGGGCGAAATTTTGTGCGCTCCGCGTCCTTCCCGTACCAGAGAACAAAATCCGCGACGCGGTCAACATATTTCATTCCCGCCCCGGATGTCTTTTCCACAATGATCTCCGCGATGATGTTCTGACTACCGAAGACCTCATCCATCAATGAGCGGACCCTATGTACGTTTTCGTCTCCTATTTGAACGAAAATCGATCCAGAATCTGCGAGCAAATCACGTGCCACCGTTAAACGATCTCTCAGATATGTGAGGTAAGAATGAATCCCGTCACGCCAAGTATCGCGAAACGCTTTTACTTGTTCTGGCTCGCGAGTGATATGGTCGGCGCTATCTTTGACTTCCCTGTTCTTTGTCGACCACTGAAAATTTGAATTAAACTTGATCCCATACGGCGGGTCAAGATAAATGCACTGAACCTGCCCCCGCAATCCCTCCCGCTCCGCCAGCGACGCCATCACCTGCAAACTGTCGCCCAGAATCATCCGATTCGTCCAGTTCGCATCGTGCTGGTAAAACTCTGTCTTCGCGTTCCCCTCCGGCACGCCATTGAAATCCGCGAACAAATCGAACTGATCCTCTTCCGCCTTCACATCCGCCTTGGCCTGCCGGAGCAAATCGTCGATCAGAACCTTCGGATGCACCTTTTCCTGTATATAGATCGCCGGCGCCTGCGTCACCAGGTAGGACCAGTCCTGCGCGTCCTTCCCGCGCCAAACCAGTTGCGGGTCCAGATCCCGATTGCGCCGCTCCTTCTCCGCCTCCAGGCCCGCGACCCCGCGATCAAACGTCACCCGGATCGGGCGCTGCTGCTCTTCCTCCAGAACGGATTGGTACTCGGCGGTGGGAATATTCTTACGTGACGCCTCCTCGTGAGTCAGTGTCTCGACCGTCCGCAAGCTCTCAGATTTCTTTTTCTTGTCAGCCATTCTTATCCCGCCACCGCGGCCGTCTGTGCCGAAACGGAATCGACCATCCGACCGAATTCCGCCTCCACCTTAGCCGCAAAGTCGTCCTGCATCTCCCATACGTCCGTGAACTCGGCAAATGCCCACCGCCCGTACTGCCCGCTGTTATTGACGCCCGGAACCCAATAGGTCTCCATCGTCAGCTTCTTCTCTTTGGCATCTTCCCGCCGGTAACCCTTGATCTCCACAATCAGGTTCAGCAAGTCCGCCTCACCATGTCCGTCGTCTACCAGCACAATGAAATCGGGCAAATAGTTGCGCGACTCGGACCCGAAAAGATACGGCACCTTCAGATCCAGGTTGTGATTCTTCACATAAGCCTTCACGCGCGGGTGCGCTTCCGCCACCCGGCAGAACTCGCCCTCCCAGTCGCTGTCTAGAATCACCCAGTTGATGTGGCACTTGCGCGGATCGGTCTGCCAGCGCTCCGTCCGCGACGTGTTGAACTTCACGTGCCTCGTCGATCCCGTCGGATTGTAAGGATCGAGCACCGCCTTCACCGGACTCTTCCCCATCATCTTGAGCGTGATCGCCGCCGTAATCCGGTTGCAGGCCATATCGCCCAGCCCTTTGTAAAGCAACTGCGCCGGTTTGGTCCCGCCCTTGCACACCAGGCACGTATCCAGCCACTGTTTCGCAATGCGCTTAAGCTGTCCGAAAAGATGAAACTTCGGCGTGTCCCCCGCATCGCGCCAATGCTGCACCATCAAATGTTTGGCCAGGTGGAACAGCACCGTGGATTGCCGCATATCCTCCAGATGCTTCATCGTGAGATCAACGCCCTCCCCGATAATTCCTTCCTGCCGAGTGATCGAAGGGCCAACCAGATCCGGCGTCAGTTCCAGTACGGAATCCGCCGTGAACTCCGCCTCCAGCCGTTCCTCGGGAAGTTCCACCCGGTATCCCGCCACACGCGGAAAGCGAATCTCCAGCGCATCCCGCTCCGGCCGCATCGCCTTCACCTGATAAGTCAATCGCGGCGGTTGCGGTGGCGCCACCACCGGCTTCGCCGTGAAGTCGAACGGTATCCCCAGAATGTCCGCGTACTCTACATTGAACAGGCCCTCTTCATTCAGGTCGTACGATTGCCGTCGAAGCGCCCGTCCAATCACCTGCTCGCAAAGCAACTGCGTTCCAAAAGCGCGCACTCCCAAAACGTGCGTAACGGTATTCGCGTCCCAGCCCTCCGTGAGCATCGAAACGGAAACCACGCACCGGATCGATTCGCCCAGCCGGCCTTCCTTGCCCACCGTGTTCATGACCTCGCGCAACAAATCCTGGTCCGAAATGTTGTCGCCCGCCTCCCGATTCCCCGTTCGCTCAACAATCTCGCGCCGAAAGCGTTCGATCTCATCCCCGGCCATCCCGCGAAACTTATCGTCCAGCGCATCGCCCGATTCAATCTGCTCGCTGTCGATCAGCAGCGTGCGCGGTCGCGGAATCGGATTCCCGTGCTCGTCGAAATTGCGGAACAACGCCAGTCGCCCGTTCTCCAGCGTGGTCGTGCCATCCTCGTTCGGCCGCTGAAACCCGGAAATATAGTCGTAAACCAGCTTCGATGTCGACGTGTTATTGCAGACCACGATGAAGCACGGAGGAACCCGGATACCGGCCTTGCTCCACAATTCGTAAGTCTTCTCGTAGTGCCCGTAAAGAGCGTCCAGCGCCGTGATCAGCGGCAAAGGAAGGTCCAGCGGATCCAGATCTTTCGCCTTGCCGCGTCCCTTTTTCGGCATCTTCGCGCGGATATTCTCCCAGAGATTCCGGAACGTCGGCATCTCTTTGCCTGGTATGTTGTCGGATACCGGCACGCGCGGCAGCTTCACAATGCCGCACTCGATCGCATCCATCAGAGAAAAATCGCTCATCGTCCACGGAAATAATGTGCCTTCCGCATAGCCCGAACCCCGCAGGAAGAACGGCGTTGCCGATAGATCCATCACCCGCGTGACGCCCAGCTTTCGTTTCACAGTTTCCAGGCCATTGATCCACAGTCGCGCCGCCTCGTTATTCTGTTCGGCCTCTTGCCGCTCCTCACCCTTCAACGCAACATCCCCATCCGCGTCCGGCTTCTCCCGATAGCAATGGTGTGCCTCGTCGTTGAGCACTAGAATATTCTTCAGCCCCATCAAATCGGGCATCACGCGCTGAAGCATCTGGCCTTCGGCCTCCAGCGTGTGCAGTTCCTCCCCGCGCCCCTGCAATAGCGACCGCCCGCCCTTCGAAAGTTCCAACCGTTCCCGCAGCTTAAACGCGTGATAGTTAGTAATGACGATCTTTGCCCGATCAATCTCGCCCAGCATGTCCTGCGGAACCAGTTCCCGGCTGGCGTAATAACTGTCCGGATCGTTCGGCTGCAAAACCCGCAGCCGATCCTTGATCGTCAGACCGGGCGTCACCACCAGGAAGCCCCGCGTGAACTTGCTGCTGCCCTGCTTTCGCGCGGCGTTGATCGTTTGCCAAGCAATGATCATCGCCATCACGGTAGTCTTACCCGCGCCGGTCGCCAGCTTCAGGGCCAGCCGCATCAGTTCCGGGTTAGCGTCGTGATTCGCGTTCGCAAGATGCTCCAGAAACCGCTGCCCCGCCTTGCCACGTTTCGGCGCGACCTCGGATAGCCAGATCGCCGTCTCCACCGCCTCAACCTGGCAAAAGAACGGACGAACCCCATTGAATTTGTGATGCCGCCAGTGTTGCAGCATCCGCTGCGTCTCCGGCTCCACCAGCCAGTCGTTCGGATTCTTCAGTTGCCGCCATTGCTCGACGGCAATTCGCAGGTCATTAATGACCGGAGTCGGGTCATATTGCTGAGTTTCTGTGGAAAGCCCCTTGCCTTCGTCGAAAACCAGCTCCGATTGATCCCGCGCCTTCCGCTTCCGCGGTTTGGGAATGGGAGTGATGAACTCAGCCGACCGCCGCCGGGGCAGAATCGCCTGTGTAGGCTGCCCATGTTCATCCAGCTCCCAATGCTGCTCCGGGCGCTCGTAAGGCGAATTCAGTATCGGCCGCTCGAAGAATCGATTATCCATGAAAGGGCAGTAGCTCCGCCTAAGATAGCAGAATTACAAGCGGCGCTTGCCACCCAGACAGCCTCCCCGGCGCAAGTCCGACTCGAACGCCCGACTGGAGCGAGTCGCCCGCTTAATCGAAGGTTTCGAAACTCCCTACGGAATGGAACTCCTCGCCACGGTCCACTGGACCCGCCACCGGGGCAGCCCCGCCGCTTCCGCGCCCGCCGCCAACATAGCCGACGCCGTGACCCAAATCCACGCCTGGAACCCGCGCAAGCAGCAATTCCGCCCACAGCACATCGCCACAGCCTGGCACGAACTGCAACAACAGTCCTGGCTCTAGCCCTATAGGCGTTGCTTATCGGCGTCCATCGGCGTGAATCGGCGGCCCAAGGTTTTGACCTTCCCGGGCTCCCCGGCTCTGTCGAAGAATCCACATCATTCCTCCTCGACAAGTCCGACTCCAACCCCCGACTGGAGCGAGTCGCCCGCTGAATCGAAGGTTTCGAAACTCCCTACGGAATGGAACTCCCCGCCACGGTCCACCACGCCTGGAACCCGCGCAAGCAGCAATTCCGCCCACAACAGTCCTGGCTCTAGCCCCAAAAGCCTTTATCCGCGTGCATCTGTGTCCATCTGTGGCCAAAGATTTTGACTTTCCCCCAGTCGCAACCTCAAGTACATGAGGGCTTTCGCGGAAACCTGGCCGGATCTGGTAATTGTGCAGCAGCTTGCTGCACAATTACCATGGTTCCACAATTGTGTCCTGCTGGACAAAGTGAAAGACCCTGTCGGGCGCCAGTGGTACGCCGAACAGGCCATCCTCAATGGCTGGAGCCGCAACATCCTCGTCATGCAAATCGAGAGCGACCTCTACCGGAGGCAGGGGAAAGCCACCACCAATTTTCAGGCAACGCTTCCGTCCCCAGAATCGGATCTCGCCCAACAGATGATCAAGGATCCATACAACTTTGATTTCCTAACCCTCGCCAATAAAGCGCAGGAGCGAGACCTCGAACGCGAACTCCTGGCACACCTCCGCCAGTTCCTGGTCGAACTGGGCGTAGGTTTCGCCTTCGTCGGCAGCCAGGTTCCGCTGGAAGTCGGCGGAGAAGACTTCCGGCTGGACCTCCTCTTCTACCACCTCAAACTGAGATGCTTTGTGATCATCGATCTGAAAGTGGGGCCTTTCAAGCCAGAGTACGCAGGCAAGATGAACTTCTACCTCTCCGCCGCCTACGACCTGCTTCGCCACCCGGACGATAAGCCCAGCATTGGCCTGATCCTGTGTAAATCCAAAAACGGAATCGTTGCGGAATACGCCCTCCGCGACGTCGGCAAGCCGCTTGGTATCGCGGAGTTCAGGCATCTTGAAAAATTGCCGGAACAGCTCAAAGGTACTCTCCCTACCATCGAAGAGATTGAGGCCGAGTTGGCACTCTCGTAGGAATCGACGGACGAAATTGATCTGTGTCCATCTGTGGCCAAAAGTTTTGGACGTTTTTCCTGGTCACACGAATCTTCTCCCATCCTTTCAATGACTTAACTATCCAGCGCTTTTTCCGCCATGCATACTTCTAGTCGTATGCCAGTCTCCGATCGTAAACTCGCCGCCAACCAGGCCAACGCCGCTAAATCCACCGGTCCAAAAACCGAGCGCGGCAAAGAAAACTCCTCCCGCAACGCCATCAAGCATGGACTCCTCTCCAACTCCATCGTGCTCGAAGGCGGTGAATCGAAGGAGCGTTTCGCCGCCATCCTCAACTCCTTCATGGCCGAATTCAGGCCCGAAACTCCCAACGAGGAAGTCTTCGTCGAAAAGATGGCCGTCTCCCACTGGCGTTTGCGCCGACTCTGGGCCTGTGAATCCGCCAGCATCAAACGCGAAATGCAGCGTCAGACTGGCGCCGATCTCGAAGCCGACGCTCCCACGCGCGCCATGCTCGCCATGAATTCGCTCAGCAAGGATACGCACCACCACGAGCTCATGTGCCGTTATGAGAACTTGTTCGACCGCGAACACTACCGAGCCATCGCTGGAATCAAGACCCTCCGCGAGGAAAAAGACGCCAGGGAAGCTCGCGAACGACGCCGAAAAAATGCCCGCGCGGAAGGAACCCACCGAGCCCATGAAAACAAAGAACAGCCCGACAATTATGAACCCACCCAGACCCCCGGTGAACCCACCGAATCGACCAATGAACCCACCCCAGAGACCCTCAAACCCACGGAGTGTCTCTAAGTGGTTTTCTTTGCGTCTTTGCGAGGCCTTTGCGAACTTTGCGTGAAACGGCCTTCCGTCCTTTTCATCTCTCAACCTGCGGCGAATACAATGGTTATTCCATGATCAGACTCCGCTTTGCGCCGTCGCCGACGGGCTATCTCCACATCGGCAGCGCCCGCACCTTCATCTTTAACTGGCTCTACGCGCGCAAAAACGGCGGAACCATGATCCTCCGCATCGACGATACCGATATCGAGCGCAACACCGAAGCTTCCCTCAATTCCATCTTTGATGGCCTCAACTGGCTCGGTCTCAACTGGGACGAGCAATACCGCCAGTCCGAACGCCTCGCGCTTCACAAACAGGTCGCCGATTCGATCCTGGCCAAGGGCCTCGCCTACCGCGATTTCACTCCGCCCAACGCAGCCGGTGCCGAAAAGGACGATGCCCAGCACGCCGCCGGCGCATGGCTCTCGAATCCCGGGCAGCGCGAGATTTCATGCGAAGAAAGCGACCGCCGCGCCGCCGCCGGCGAAAAGTTTGTCGTACGATTTCGAGTACCCCGCGACGTGCCGGAGGCAGTCACCTTCAACGATGCGGTATTCGGCGAGCAATCGAAATCCACTGCCGATATCGAAGACTTCGCGCTTCTGCGCAGCGACGGCACTCCCACGTACCATCTGGCCTCCTGCGCCGACGACATCGATCTCCGTATTTCCCACGTCGTTCGCGGTCAGGATCACCTCACCAACACCTTCAAGCACGTCCTGATTTTCCGCGCCGCGGGTTTCGAGAGCCCGCAGTTCGCCCATCTGCCCCTGCTGGTCGCTCCCAACGGCGCGAAGCTTTCCAAGCGCATCCACGGCCCCGTCGTCTCCGTCACCACTTACCGCGATGCCG
>CAIKAS010000123.1 GCA_903825445.1 uncultured Acidobacteriia bacterium | reverse complement strand
GTGACGAACATGTAGCTGGTATCGGCCACCATGAAAATGAAGTCGGTGATGGCAGGCGAGTAGACGGCGCCCCCGGCGCACGGCCCCATCACGGCTGAAATCTGCGGCACAACACCGCTGGCAAGTGTGTTGCGCAGGAAAATATCCGCATATCCGCCGAGAGAGAGTACGCCTTCCTGAATACGCGCGCCGCCGGAATCGTTGAGGCCGATGACAGGTGCGCCGGTCTTGAGAGCAAGGTCCATCACCTTACAGATTTTTATGGCGTTAGTTTCCGAAAGTGAACCGCCGAAGACCGTGAAATCCTGCGCAAAGACGTAGGCGGGGCGGCCGTTGATGAGACCCCAGCCGGTGACCAGCCCGTCGCCGGGGATGACTTGCTGGTCCATGCCGAAGTCGCGGCAGCGGTGTTCGATGAGCTTATCAATTTCTTCGAAGGTGCCTTCATCGAGGAGAAGTTCGATCCGTTCGCGCACGGCGAGTTTGCCTTCGCGATGCTGGCGTTCGCGGCGTTCCGGGCCTCCGCCCTCTTCGGCTGCGGCATGGCGGCGACGGAGTTCCTCGAGACGGTTCATAAAGTTGAGGGTAGCGCAGGGACCGGTGGCACTGCGCCAGCTGCAACGTACCGGCTAGTGGGAGACGCGGCCGGTTTTGGCTTCGGCCAGGGTGATGCCGCTCGTTTCAATGATGGTTCCGGTAATGGAATCGAGATTGATACGGGCGCTTTGCCAGGTCACCAGAGCGTTCAGTTCCGAGGACTTCGCGGTGGCGAGGTCGCGCTGTTGCTGGATGACGTTGAAGGATGTCGATTCGCCGAGGACGAATTTCTTCTGCTCACCGTCTAACAATTCCTGCTGGAGTTTCAGATTGGCGTGGGCAGCTTCGTAACGGGCTCTTGCCTGACGGAGAGCGACGACCGAGTTAGTAACATCCACTTCGACCTGGTTGCGGGTGCCGCTGGTGGTGAGTTGCGACTGGCGAAACTGCAACTGATCGATACCGTAGTCTGCTTGTGCCTGGTGATTGCCGATCGAAATGCTGCCGAAAGCAGCGACAACATCGGTGGGATAGTCGCGGCCAAAAATCTGGCGGAGCGCGGTGCCCGTGCCACCAACGAGCGCTGGCTGCTGTCCGTTCACGACGTGGCCAGCGCCGGCGAGACCCGCGTCGCTGAGCTGAACGATGCCCTGGACTGATGGCAGCAGACCGTTTTTGGTGCCGATGTTTGAGATTTCCGTGTTCTTCAGGCTGAGCTGATCGGACTGGAGGTCGCTGCGGTTGGCAAAGGCCCTGGCCACGAGCGCCTTGATGGTCGGCGTGTCGTCGACATCCGGAATAGTGATGGCGCCAGTGGGAACGATAGAGACATCGGCAAGAACCGGGTCGGCAAGACCGGTGCGACTAATGAGGTTCTTGAGTTGCACTTCGTCCTGCTGCAGCGAGGTCTGCGACGTCACCAAATCGAGAACGCTGGTGGCCAGCTGGGTCTTTGAAGTCACAAGGTCGATGGGCGCGAGCGCGCCGAGGTCTACGCGTTTTTCGTTTTCGGACAGAAACTGGCGGGCGGTGTTGAGTGCGTTCTGTTTGGCGGCAAGATCTTCGTAATCACCCACCAGCGTCCAGTAACTGTTAAGAACAGTGGCGACCGTGCGCGAAACCGTAGTGCGGAAGCCGAGATCCGACATGGCGAGATTATTGCGGGCGACGACGATGTTGCGTTCGTTGACGGCGATGCCCCTCCCCTGCAGCAGATTGTGCTGGAGGGTGATGGACAGAGAATCGGCAACCGACGGATTCAAAGTGTCAGTGGGGGAGTTCTCTTTGAGGTAGCTGTCCTTGTAGCTGACGCTGACGGAGCCACCCGTGAGGAAACCCTGCTGGTAAGTGGCCGAACTATTGCGGGAGTTGTCGACCAGCGCCTGCGTGATGCTCTGTGTGGAGTTCGCCTGTGGAGAGGTGCGATGCGCGAAAGTCGTAGCTTCCTGGATCGATGGGTCGAGAGTTTGCGCAACCGGACCGACCTGCGAAACAGAGCCGTTACCCGCATTGCCTCCGGAACTGCTGCCACCTCCGCCGCCAACCCCGGCGGCGGACTGACTCCCTTGCACGCCCTGACCATTGGTGACGGAGCTCGCCTGCGACGCGCCGCTCGGTACGCCAGGCAATGCGCCGCCCGCCGAAGAACGTTCCAATTGCCAAGCGAGTGAAATCGGCGTGTAGCGGGCTACTTCGAGATCGATGTTGTTTTCGAGCGCAAGCGCAACGGCGTCTTGCGGGGAGAGGTAGAGCTTACCGGCGCGAATAAGAGTGCGCAGCCGGTCGGAATTACCGAGACGGACCGGAGGAACCGTGGCTTGCTCGTAAGGCCGCTTGTAAATGCGGTCCACAGGGCGTACGGGCTCTATGCTGGCTTGCGGTGGCAAGGCCGCCTGCTGCGCCCACGTGACCTGAGTCAGGCAGACTGCGAGAGCGACGATCGAACGGTAGCGCGTCACTTCTTCACCGCCGCCGGGACTGGCGTGGGCTGGGCCGATACCTTACCTGCTATAGCTTCGGCGATGGAGATGTTGTTCACGTCCATAGTGGCGCCGAGCGCCTGATCGAACTGGATGCGGGCGTGGGTGTAGTTGGCCATCGCCTGAACTTCCGAGCTTTGGGCACTGGCGAGATCGCGCTGGTCCTGCACAACCTGATAGGAAGTGCCTGCACCGAGTTCATACTTCTTCTTATCGCCATCGAAAGTTTCCTGTGAAAGGACGCGGGCTTCTTTGGCTGCAACGTAGCGGGCACGGGCCTGCTGGAGGCCGATGACGGCGTTCTGCACGTCAACGCGAACCTGGTTCACCTGTTTTTGCAGATTCAGCTCATTCTGGCGAATTTCGAGTTGGCTGGTAACGTAATCCGACTGGGCGGCACGATTGCGGAGCGGGATGTTGAGCGAGACTCCGGCCGAGTAATTGGGGAAGTTGCGTCGAAAGATTTCTTCGAGCAGATTGCCGTAACCGCCATCGAAGTAGGCGACACCTCCCTGCCCCGCCGCTGCGGCCGAGGCCACGCCGGAGAGTCCGTTATTGGTGAGTTCGGCGAAGGCCTGGAGCGAAGGTTTCAGAGAGCTTTTCACACCGGCGAGGTTCAGGTGGTTGCTATCGAGATTAATGCGTGCCTGTTCCAGTTCCACGCGGTTGTTCAAAGCGACCCCGACCAGTTCCGCCACCGTGCGGATATCGTCCGCAGCGGGGATGGAGATAGTATCGAGCGGAACAATGTGCACGTCGGCGAGGTCGGAAGAGGCGACGCCGGAGCGGCTGAGCGCGTTCTTGAGAATGGTCTCCTGCTGCATCAGGTTGGTCTGGGCCACGAGCAGATCCTGGCGCGCGGAGAAGATTTGGGATTGAGCCCGAGTAACTTCAATCTCCGCGATGGTACCGATGCGTACCTGCTCCTGATTGTTCTTCAAGAGCTGGTCGGCGGTCTCGAGAGCCTGCTGGCGGGATTTCACTTCTTCGTTGAAGCTGACCAGGTCCCAGTAGAGATTGAGCACAGCGGAAACCGTGGTGATGACCTGTTGCTTGAACTGGAGGTCAGTAACCTTGAGGTTGTTTTTCTGGACGCGAATGTTGCGGGTGTTGACCGCTCTGCCAAAACCGTTGAGCAGGTTTTGGGTTACCTGGAAATCGATGTCCCCCGAGGTGTAGGGATTCAGCGAGAAGAAATTACTGTTGACGTGGATCGAATTGCTGGCGTAGGTGAGCTGCGCGGTGAGGCCGATATCCCAGGTTTGCGAGTAGGATGCCTGAAGCGACCTTGTGCCCGTGATGAGCGCGGTGGTTCCTGTGAGGACGGTGTTGCTCTGCGGCGAAGTGGAGTGGGCGAAATCGATAAGGCCGGAAATGGTCGGGTCGAAAGACGGAACCGAGGGGCCAAGCTGAGTCACGATGCCGCCGCCGGAGCTGACACCCGAACCACCGGAAGAAGACGGAGCGCCGTTAGTGTTGACCGTGACGCCGGTCAAGCTGACGCTGGTAGGTCCGGCGGCAATGCCGGCGCCAACACTGCGTAGAGCCCCTCCACCCTGGGCGCGGCGCAGAACTTCACGAGCCAGCAGCGGACCGTAGCGCTGGACTTCGATATCGATATTGTTTTCGAGCGCAAGAGCCACCACGTCGCGGGCAGTCAGGTAGAGATTGCCGTTGCTGGAAAGTGCCCCGATCCGGGTGGTATTGGCCAGATTAACCGGAGGTACCGAACGTGGCTGGTAGTTCCGCGTGATGAAGCTGAAACGGCTGGTAGGGGCGTCGTCGACGCGGATGGCGGTCTGAGCGCCGGCAAGACTGGCGCAGAGAATGGCAATCAGGACTTTTACTGCCAGTCCCGGAGAGGTTTGGCGTCGATTATTCATTCAAATAGTACCTAACGAGTCATCCATGGTTCTGGTTCGCAAATAATCGCCCGGATGGCGGTTGGCCCCGCCACCCCGTGATGCGAATTGGGGACAAACTAAGAGGCTTCCTCCCATTATGTTCCAGGGAGTCCGCTTGAGGGGAATGTCGCGCCGCCCCGCTCCCCTGACAGGCGACAAAAGCGATTCGAAAAAATGAACCCAATTTTCCAGCAAGTGCTTCCGTTGCAACAGCACTGACGAGGAAGACGCACGCCGTTGAATGCTCTCGACAACCCACGATGCGAATTTACAAAACGAACCTGGGGCTGGGCGGGTTGCTCGCGGCAGCCTTCCGGGGCAAATTACCAATTCGATTATCAATCTAAACTCCAAGGCCCGAGCCCTTCACAAGGGACGGTCGATGCAACCCGATTGGAAAGTACCACAGCCGCGAGGCAAAACGGTGCGGCCTTAGCATCTTCCCAGTGGTGCTTAACGATCTAACATACTTACAATCAGCAGGATGTGAGAGCAAAAAGATTCTCTGCGATCGTTATGACCGAAGAAGATCTTTTCGGCCACTGCGCTGCGGGCCAGAAGAGCGGCGCGTGCTTGTGCTTCCGGGAAGTACGATTTAAAGTTCTTGACATACGATACATTGTCGTAGTAACGTCGGGCTGTGCCTACTATTCCTTCCGACGCCGAATTCGGCATCCTCACTTTTCTCTGGCAGAGCGGTGCGAGCACAGTACGCGAAGTGCATGAGGCGCTGGCCAAAGATACCGGCTACACAAGCACGCTGAAGCAAATGCAGCTGATGCTGGAAAAGGGTCTGCTCCGACGCAGCGAGCGATACCGGTCGCATGTGTATGAAGCGGCACTGTCCGAGCAAGAAGCGCAGACGATGTTTGCGGGTGACCTGATGAAGCGGGTATTCGGTGGGTCGGCGCGTAACCTGGTTTTGGGGGCACTTACGGCGGAAAGGGCGTCGGAAGACGAGGTGGAGGAGATCCGGAAGATTCTTGATCGGCATGAACGGAACCGTTTGATGAATGCTCCGAACGAAAGGAAGGTAAGATGATCCGCACAATCTTATTTCAGAGCTGGCTATCGCAAAGATGGATTTCAGGGCTGGGCTGGACGCTGCTGCATTTCCTTTGGCAAGGGTCGGTGATCGCGATGATTTGTGCCGCGGTACGACGGGCGACCGGGCGCATGCTTTCCGCTCAGGGACGCTATATCCTGGCATGCCTCACGCTCGCGATTATGGCGTTGGCGCCGGTGGCAACATTGGCCGTCTTGCTGCGCGAACCGGAGACACCACATACGATCTGGTGGAGCGTGCGGGACTCAAGGTGGCAGCAGTTTCTGCCTGGATTCGTGGCGGTATGGCTGACGGGAGTGCTGGTATTTTCAATCCGTTTGTTCGGGGGCTGGCGATTCACGGAGCGGCTGCGTTCGGCATCGAGCGTGGCAGCTGCGGAATGGCAGGAAACGCTGACAAGGGTCGCGGCGCGCGTGGGAATGTCCACGGAGCAAGTGCGCCGCGTGCGGTTGCTGGTTTCATCGCTGGTGGAAGTGCCTACCGTGATCGGTTGGCTGCGTCCGGCGATCCTGATGCCGCTGAGTCTGCTGGCCGGATTGCCCGAGGAACATATTGAAGCCCTGCTGGCGCACGAACTGGCGCATATACGCCGCCACGATTATCTGGCGAGCATTTTGCAGAGCGTTGCCGAGGTGATGCTGTTCTACCATCCGGCGGTGTGGTGGGTCTCCGGGCAAATCAGAGCGGAACGTGAATTGTGTTGCGACGATCTCGCAATGGCGGCGTGCGGTGACGTGCTGACGTATGCGAAGGCGCTGATGCAACTGGAATTTCGACAAGACTTGCGGAACGGAGGACGAATGGCGCCGGCGCTGGCAGCAAATGGCGGGTCATTGGTGAATCGCGTGCGAAGACTGATTGAACCGGGTCAGTCGACGGCGGACAATCTTCCGGGCGCGGGTGCAGCGTGGGCGATGACGCTGCTTTGGATGGCGGGGGTGGGAGTAGCGACGCTGCATGCGACGCAGACGCCGGTGCCTGTGGCGCGCCGGTCGCAAGTGGAAATCCTGCAGGTTCCAAGCCGCACCGTGGAAGCAACTCCCGTGGCTCCGCTGAGTGCGGTGGCAAAAGGCGCGCGGAGCGGCTTGCTTTTCGATCCGTTTCTCTCGGCACAGGCGGCGCAGCCTGTTTTGCCGCCAGACACGCCGGTGGATGATCCAGCCACACGGGAAAAGAGGTTGAAAGATCAACTGGAAACGCCGTATAAACGGTGGCTGGATGAGGACGTTGCTTACATCATCAGCGAGGAAGAGCGAAAGGCGTTTCTAAAGCTGGGGACCGATGAGGAGCGCGCGCAGTTTGAAGAGCAGTTCTGGCTGCGGCGGGATCCAACGCCTGGAACGATTGAGAACGAGTACATGGAAGAGATTTATCGGCGAATCTCTTACGCGAACCAACATTTTTCGTCGGACGTTCCGGGGTGGAAGACGGATCGCGGTCGGGTTTATATCGCAGTGGGACCGCCGGATGAGATCGATACACTTCCGGAGGCGGGTGGGATTACGGAGCGCTGGTGGTATCGGTTCATCGGAGAATTTCGCATCGATAAGACTGTGGCATTCACGGGCGGGCCAGGGTCCGGCGACTACAAGCTGGCGGGGCAGGAAGATATGGAAACCTTGCGCAAGCTGGGAATGACGCGGCTGGCAGTGCAGGTGGGGATGGACGCAATGAACGCGGGCGCTGCGAGTTTTGGCGATGCGACGGAGTTGCATGTGGCGAAGCAGAGAGGAACCTCGGCGGCAGATATGCTGGCGGTCTACAGACAGGCGTTCTCGTTGATCCCCGGGATGAGCAACACGCTTCCGATGCAGTGGCACGTGGATTATTTGCGGGTATCGGGTTCGACGACCATGGTGAATATTTCGGTCCAGTTCGAACGGCGGGATCTGCAATTCGTCGGTGGAGACGGCGTTGACAGGGCGACGGTGAATTTATTCGGACGAATCACTTCGATGACGGCCCGGCCAATATCGACATTCGAACCCACGCTGGAGATCGACGGGCCGCCGGGGGCGTTGCGGAAGTTTGCGCAGCAGAGGTCGGTGTATCAGCAATCGGTGCCGCTGGAACCGGGACGATACCGTCTGAATCTTATTGCAAAGGACGTTGCGTCGGGAAAAGTGAGCAATCAGTTGATGACGCTTGATGTTCCACATTTCGACGAGGACAAACTGACGACGAGCAGTTTGATTCTCGCGGACACGCTGGAATCGCAGCCGGTGGCGGGCAGCATGGTCGCGTCACACACGTTTGCAATCGGCGATATGCGGGTTCGACCACGCGTGGGAGCGAGATTCACATCCGAGGAGAAAATGGGGGTCTATCTGCAGGTTTATAACTTCAAGGTGGATGGGCAAGGCGGGAAGCCAGCGGGGTCGATTGAGTATGAGGTGGACAAGGCCGGCTCAGGCGAGAAAATATTAGCGGTATCGCAGGAGGTAGGGAGTGTACCGAATGCGTCGGCCAGTCAGGTGACGATTGAGAAACTGCTGCCGATGAAGACGTTCGAGCCGGGGACTTACACGCTGAAGGTGACGGTGACGGATCGGAATGGCGGAAAGTCGGTGGAGCGGCAGGGGAATTTTGTGGTAGCGGCGGAGTAAGGAGTCCGGAAATCGTTAACCGCGCCTGTCCTGGATGAGCAGTGAGAGGCCCACCAAGGCTGCCGCGATCACGACAAGGGAAATCCAGTCCACGCGGGTTTCCTGATGCCACAGTGCCCACGCGGCGGTGCCGTGACTGTAGACAACCTGCATCACGAGTAAAATATACGGCCAGATAAACCAGCGCGGGCGCAAAAGGAAAAGCCACGCGAACACGAGATTGATCTGAATGAACACGATGTGACGCCATGCCGGGTAGGCGGACGGATACGCGGTCGCGGCAAGAGACGGAATAGCCATCGCCGTTACATGCCACGCGGCTGCCAGGGTAAACACCACCGCTATTCCGCGGAACGCAGATTGACGGAACGGGCTTGTTTTTCCGGTACCGATAACGGGTGCCCTCGCGATCCAGTCAGTATTGTACGTAACCCAACGCCGAGACCAGAAGGTTCAGCGCGCGCTGCTATAGTAGCCGTTTGGCTACGAATTCCATGGCATCCGATACCGAAGTTCTCCAACTTTTTCAACAGACGGGCGCGTACCTGCGTGGACACTTCCGGCTCACCAGCGGGTTGCACAGCGGGTCTTATCTGCAATCGGCGTTAGTGCTGGCACATCCGGCGCATGCCGAGACGCTGGGGCGGGCGCTGGCGGAGAAATTGCGGGAGTTTGGAGGGGCAGAGGGCGTGGATCTGGTGATTTCGCCCGCACTTGGCGGGCTGATTATTGGTCATGAAGTGGCGCGAGCGCTAGGGACCAGATTCCTGTTTACCGAGCGCGATGCGGACCGAAAAATGTCCTTGCGGCGCGGCTTCACACTCGGGCGGGGTGAGCGGGTCGTGGTAGTGGAAGACGTGATTACGACCGGCGGGAGCACGATGGAAGTGATCGAGATCGTACGCGCGGCGGGTGCAGTGCCGGTGGTCGCGGGTTCCATCATCGATCGCAGCGGTGGCGCGGCGGACCTCGGAATTCCGCGTGCCGCGCTGGTCACTTTGAAGGTGGAAGCGTTTCAGCCCGATGCGTGCCCGATGTGCCAGGCTGGTGAGCCTGTAGTGAAGCCGGGTTCGCGGCCGGCGTAGCGCACGGCCCCCGGGGCCGAACGCGCGTAATTACCCGATATCCCTCAGTTCGCGCCAGCCGAGAGCGGCGCCCATTGCTCTTTTGACTTCAGGCCAGCGATCCGGGTCGAGTCGCCCCGCACGTTTTGCGAGCACGGTGCGAGGAACCATTCGCAGGCTGTCGCAGTTGGCGACGCAGGTGACTGGCAACCCCTCCAGCGCACCGAGCACAACTTCGGTGGCAATGCCGCGAATGGTTGTGGTGATCTCTACTGCGATGAATTTGGAAAGGTAGCCGTAGGCATCGTTACGGCTGAGCAATAAAACGGGGCGCTTTCCCGCGGGCTGCGGCAGGTCGGCCCACCAGACCTCGAACTGCTTCATCCGTTCCAATCCTCTGGAAGATCCCAAGCCTCGGAGCCATCAGGCGAATCTGGCTGCTGCAAGTATGCTTCGCGCATTTTGGCAGCTTCCAGACGTGCAATTGCCTCCTTGACCGCGTGCCGGATGAACTCGGCGCGCTTTCGTTTCGCAGCCGGGGCGTAACGGTCGATGGCCTTGAGCGTAATTTCATCAAAGTGAATGAGGACTTGAGCCATATCGTCTATCTATATATTGAGTATATATAGAACGAGGGTCATTGGTGGCATGGCTCGGGTCCCGCGCGAAACGCCGGGCGCTGGTATAAGGAGAAGGGGCAAGATCCAATCCGCTGAATCCAGAAAATGTCACGACGCATTCGCATTACGGTTGCCTACGAAGGCACGGACTTCCACGGCTGGCAGATTCAGCCTGGATTGCCCACTATTCAGGGGACGGTCGAAGAGATTGTCGCGGGTATCGAAGGCCGGCATGTGCGGGTAGAGGCGTCGGGCCGTACGGATGCGGGAGTACACGCGCTGGCTCAGGTGGCGGCATTTACCATCGACAATCCCATTCCACCGGACAATTTGCGGCGCGCAATGAATCGGCTGTTGCCTGCGTCAGTGCGCATATTGAGTGTGGAGGAGACGCACGCCGATTTTCATCCTCGCTTCCATGCGGTGGCAAAGACTTACCGTTATACGATCTTTCGCGATGAGGTTTGCCCGCCAGTGGAATGGCGGTATGTGTATCACCATCCTTATCCGTTAAATGAAGCTGCGATGATGCAGGCCTGCAAGGTTTACGAAGGCGAACACGACTTCACGGCATTTGCAGCGGCGGATCAGAACGATCGGGTGGAACCAGAAAAGACCTCCAAAGTGCGCACGATCTTCAACTCAGTGCTGGAACGTCAGGGAAACAAACTGATTTATACGGTTCGCGGCAACGGGTTTCTGAAGCACATGGTGCGCAATATTGTGGGGACGCTGCTGGAGACCGGCCGGGGCAATATCGACGCACATTCGCTGCCGAAAAAATGTGGGCGTACGGCGCCAGCGAAGGGGCTGACTATGGTGTCGGTAGAATATGACTAGTGGCCTGCCTCTACGATATTGAACCTGGACCTTACTCACCTGAAATTGTGCGGATGATCGTTGAGATCCCGCAACATTCCGGAAACAAATACGAATACGACGGAGAACTCGGTGTGTTCCGACTGGACCGGGCGCTGTTTTCGCCAATGCACTATCCAGGTGATTACGGATTCATCCCTGGCACGCTGGCTGAAGACAACGATCCGCTGGATTGCCTGGTGCTGGTACAACAGCCCAGTTATCCGGGTGTTCTGATCGAGGTGCGACCGGTGGGCGTGCTGAACATGGTGGATGCGGAGGAAGGCGATCAGAAGATTCTCGCCGTGCCCACGAAGAATCCGCGCTACGATCAGATCCACACGATGGACCAGATTTTTGCTCACGTGCGACGAGAGATCGAGCACTTCTTCACCATCTACAAAGAACTGGAAGGCAAAGTCACCAAGATGGAAGGCTGGGGCGGTCCGATGGAAGCGCGCCGGGCGATTATGGAAAGCCGACAGCGGTACCTGGATCGTAAGGCCGCTAAAGTTTAGCCGCCCGTAGCAGAACCCGAGGACAAGCTAAGTATGTCCTTCCGGGCTCATTGCTGAGTGTCGGGTTTCTCGCCGGGCCTGTAAAGCGTAGGCGGTTTGCGGGCAGGCTGAACAGCTTCGGTTGACGCGGCTTTCGCTTCGGCTTCCGACTGATCCGCACCGGTGGCGGCGTGCCCTTTGCTCTCGGCAGCGTTCACTGCATCGACTTCCTTCTGCTCTTTGTGGGCGCGATTGGTCAGGGCCTGCGTGCGAAAGCCAAGGTCTTCGTTCGCCAAATCGATACTATCGCTGGTGGAGGCTATCGCTTCATTGAGCGAGAACTCGTACATATCGAGATCGCGGGGCGTACTGTCGTGCAGTTTTTGCAGCTGATCGAGGAATTTCTTTTCGCCGTCAACAATAGCAGCGGGGGCCGTGGTTACGTCGATTTTTCTGGAGAGAGCGTCGTCTGAGACGGTGTTGATCGCGTCCACAATGCTGGTGT